>CAYXXW010000310.1:0-3790 GCA_964469115.1 uncultured Melioribacteraceae bacterium | reverse complement strand
CAAGACTACGCATTTATTACTTACCTATCATATTCTCCGGCGCTAATAGCTTATCAAGTTCCTCTTCAGAGATCAGACCCTTTTCTAAAACAAGTTCGTAAATGCCGCGATTATTTTCTAAAGCTTCTTTGGCTAACTTAGTACTTGTTTCATAACCCAACACCGGATTTAGAGCAGTAATTAAACCAATACTGTTTTTTACAAGATTTGCACAATGTTCTTCATTGGCAGTTATTCCATCTATACATTTATGTTTTAAAGTAGTCATTCCATTAGATAAAATTGAAATTGACTCGAATAAACTCTGCACAATTACCGGTTCCATTACATTTAGTTCAAGTTGACCGGCTTCTGCACCAAGTGTCACAGTTAAATCATTGCCAATTACCTTAAATGCAATTTGATTTACAACCTCTGGGATAACCGGGTTTACTTTACCCGGCATAATTGAAGAACCGGGCTGCATTGGTGGAAGGTTAATTTCATTTAGTCCGGTTCTAGGTCCGGAAGAAAGCAATCTTAAGTCATTTGATATTTTAGAGAGTTTCACTGCTAATCTTTTTATAGCAGACGAATAAATTACAAATGCTCCGGTATCTTGGGTTGCTTCAACTAAGTTTCCGGCAATTACAACATCCATATCAGTTATTTCTCTCAAATATTCAACACACTTTTCACTATATCCTTTTGGTGCATTTATTCCGGTACCAATTGCTGTTGCGCCCATATTTACTTCTAGAAACAATTTCGCATTCTGCTCAAGTCTCTGAATTTCTTCTTCAAGAGTAACTGCATAAGCTTCAAATTCTTGTCCAAGCGTCATTGGGACTGCATCTTGAAGCTGTGTTCTTCCCATTTTAATTACACTAGCAAATTCAACTCCCTTATTTCTGAATGATTCAATTAATTGCTTTAAAACAAAGATCAAACTTTTATTTGATTTTACAAGTGCTAATTTAATTGCTGTTGGATATGCATCATTAGTTGATTGTGATAAATTAACATGGTTATTTGGATGGCAATATTTATAATCGCCTTTTTCTCGTTCAAGTAATTCTAGGGCCCTATTAGCAATAACTTCATTTGCATTCATATTTGTTGAAGTTCCGGCACCGCCCTGAATCATATCAACCACAAAATTTGTATGTAGTTTACCATTTATTATTTCATTGCAGGCTTCAATAATTGCATCTGCTACCGGTTTTGAAAGAAGTCCCAAATCATAATTAGCTTTTGCGGCTGCCATTTTTACAATACCTAACGCTGCTACCAAATTCGGAAAGGTGTTAATAGGCTGACCGCTAATATTGAAGTTTTCAAGAGCTCTTAAAGTCTGAATACCATAATATCTGCCTGCAGGAACATTTCTTTCGCCTAAAAGATCATGTTCAACTCTCGTTCTTCCCGAATCATATTGTGCATCAATGTTAGTGGTTCTTGTATTTGTACGTTTTAATCGTCTTGAAATTACTTCAGATATTTTAGAATACAGTTTGATTGCCATGGAACCGTTTTCTTTTAACGTTTCTTTAAGGTCCCCGCATTTTACTGAAATAATTTTAGCGTCTAATAAAGTTCTGGCAGATGTAGAATGAGGTGAATCATCAATTAACGAACCCTCAGAAAGGAAATCATATTTAGAAAAGAAAGAGAGTCTTACTTCTTGACCAAATGGTGTTCTCTTAAATAATTCAACTTCGCCTTCGTAAATCATATAAATATATTTTCTTGGGTTATTTTCACTAAACAGAAGAGTTTCTTTCTTTACTTCACTTAAATTCATTTGTTTTGAAACAAGTTCGAGCTCTTCTTCGTCAAAATCAGTAAACAGTTCAACTTTTTTTAGGAACTCTTTAATTAATGCGCTATTCATTTTATATTCTCCAAAAAAAAATATTTTTAAAAGTGTAACAATTTAACGGTAAGTTTCGTCTTTAACCATAGAAAACGATGATGACTGATACAAAATACAACTTTTTAGTACAGCAATACAAACACAGAATTTACAGTTATTCAATGTATTTACTTAAGAACAGAATGGATGCTGACGATATCACTCAAGAAGTTTTGATAAAAATCTGGAAAAACATTGGTCGCTTTAATATTCTAGCAGCAAAAACTTGGATTATGAAAACAACACACAATTTGTGTATAGATTATTTAAGAAAGAGAAATGTTGATCTGGCAAAAAATCCTTATTCCGTTGATGAAGTAAGTAATTTTATTGAAAGTAAAGAAGAAGAAAATCCAATGCTTAAAATTGAAAATAAACTGACTGATGATAAAATTAAACATGCAATAAAATTGTTGCCTGAGAACCAAAGAAGTATTTTCGTATTATACGAAATTGAAGGGATGAAATATAAAGAGATAAGTAAAACTTTAGAAATTCCAATAAATACAGTAAAAGTTTATTTAATGAGAGCTAGAAAACAATTACAAATTAAGTTAAGTGAAATTAAACTACAAGAGGCAATTTAAGTGGAAGAGAAATTATTAAATAGAATTATTTCAGTCGCTTATAATGATGCAAATCTCTTGGAAAAATTTAAAATTTACCGATTAGCTTCAAAAGATCGAAAAGTTCAAACGGTTTTGGATGAATACAAAAAAGTTGCAAATCAAGCACATAAAGTTCAGTTAGATTATTGTCCCGACGAACTGATTGAAGAGGCTTCACAAATAACAAAGATTAAAGCCAAAGCGGAAAAATCATTGTTCTTTGATCTTTATTCATTTATTTTCAAACAACCGGCAATTTCAGCAGCAATTTTAAGCATGTTTATTTTAGCTCTGGTTTCAACTTTTGTTATTCAGCGTCCTGAAATTCACATGCAATATACCCATCAGGAAATTGAAGCTGCGGATAAACAGGTTAAGCAGTCACTGGCAATTATCGCCGGTGTTTTCAAAAAGACTAAAACAACTGTAGAGGAAGATGTACTTACAGATCGTGTAAGCAGACCAATAGTAGAGAGTTTTAATTTAGTAAATAATTATTTACAAGGAGAAAATAAAAATGAAAAACTTAATTAACATATTCGTACTGTTATTTTTTGTATCTGCAGCCAACATTATGGCGCAAGAAGAAGATTATTCAAAATATCCCGGATTTGCAAATTTTGGTGATCTTGCAGCTTTAGAAGATGGTGAAATGGTAACCGAAATTTTGATCGAAGAAAAATTATTAAGAATGGTTTCCAAATTTACCAATGACGATATTGAACTTTCCGATTTGATAGGCGGACTAAAATTAATAAAAGTAAATACTTTTGAAGTTACCGCAAGTAATGCAGATGAATTAATGGCTAAGGCAAAATCAATTGATATAGATTTAATAAGAAAAAAATGGGATAGAATTGTTAAAACTAAGTCGAAGGGTGAAATTGCCAATGTTTATATAAAAACAGCTGGTGATGAAGAATTTGTAGGTTTAACAGTTGTGGCAATTGATAAAAGCGGAGAAGCAGCATTTGTAAATATTGTTGGAAATATAAACATGGATGCTCTCGGTAAACTAGGTCAAAAATTTGATATCCCTGGATTAGGTGATATTAAGAAATAGATTGATTGTCATTCCGGTTCCGACTTCCGGCAATTGACACAGTCGGACACCGGAATCTGAAACAACTCATTTGAATTAATGAGTAAAAAACATTGAGGATAAAATGAACTCAAACAAAATAAAAATATTTGTAATTGGTCTTTTGCTAATATTTATCAGCACCAGCTGCATCGGAGTAAATCGTGAATTTAAAAATATTAGATCTCAGATCTTAGATAATTTAGA
>CAYXXW010000309.1:0-3791 GCA_964469115.1 uncultured Melioribacteraceae bacterium | reverse complement strand
TTTAGTATATTTGAGAGCTCATTAAAGTTATATGCTATCCCTTTTACATACATTTCACCTGAGATTTCAAATGATTCAATCATGTTGCCTTCTAAGCTTTCATTTACCATACCAATTAAATCACCGGCAACCACTTTATTGCCCTCTAAAACGTTTATGTCAGTAAGGTGACCGTAAACTGTTCTGAAATTATCTCTGTGTGTAATTATTACAACACTGCCGTAACCGGGTATCCACTCAATTGCACTAACAATTCCTTCGGCAACAGAATAAACCTCGTTACTATTTTTCGCTAATAGATCAATTCCATAATTCAAAGTGACTGTGTTAGTTTTATCATTTTTATTCTCACCAAAATCACGACCTACTTTACCGCCTTTTAACGGCCAGTTAAGAACTCCTTTCAGTTCGGCAAAGTTTTCAAAACTGTTGTAATTAAAATAGTCTTCATAATTTTCAATGTTGCCCTTTAACTTTTCGGTTCTAATTCTACGTTCCCTTTCTCTTTCCTTCTCAATTAAATCAGCAATCATCTGCTTAATGGCAATTTCCATCTTGTGCTTATCATCTATCTCACTAGCTACATTATCCTTATTCTTCTTTAGTTTGGTAAGTATATTACTTCGCTCGGTTCTTCTTTCAAGTAATTTTTTCTTTTCCGCAGATTTCTGTGCAATTATTTCAGCTTTTTCTTTTATTTCCCCTTCCATCTTAACAATGGAATTATTTAACTCAGTCTTAGCATCATTTAATCTATTAACCGTCTTCTCGCTTTCACCGTGAATATATTCAAGATGTTTATAACGAATTACAGCTTGATTAAAGGATTCAGAATTGAAAATGTATTTTAAAGTTGAGTTCTCTCCTTGCTTATATAGCCAAACTAGGTAATCACTATATTCATTCTGGAGGTTTTTAATCTTTTTTTGGAGTGTTGAAATTCTGCCTTCAAGTTTAACTATTTGGTCTTCTTTTTCCTTTTCTTCTTTTTCAAGATTCTTAATACTGCGACCAAGTAATAAATTTTGCTGGTCAATCTTTTTTAAAACCGTAAGATTATTTTTTTCTTCCAAACTTAAGGTCGATAGTTCACCTTCAAGTTTTGAGATATCTTGACGTAGTGATTTTAGCTCAACATTCCTTGTATCAATCTTTTCTTTGAATTGAGCTAAAATTAGATAAGGTAAAAAAACTAAGATTAGTATATTTTTAAAGCTTGTTACCATATTTTTATTTTTGCATCCGACGGAATATCAAGTTTAAGATTGTTCATAGTTTCATTAACAACAATATTTCTATAATCAATTGTAACTTTTTGGTTGCTAACTTTATTCTGAATTGTTGTAAAATATGGAATGGCTACTTTATTGACATAATCAAAATCTGAGTAGATGCCCTCGAATACAAGTATATTAGGGTCTTTATACAGTTTATAATTTCTTATTGATAAATCATCTATCTGGATTTCATAATTGGTCTGCTTACCGGCTAAAGAATCGTAGTAAGTTAAATAATAACTGTCATCAGATAATTCAAATTTATCAGGTTCTAATCTAAGCTTACTTGTAAGATTAACCGCTCCGGCAAAGGCATCAATCAATTCACCAAAAGATAAATCGATGTGGAATATTCTCTTAAGAATATTGTTATCGCTTCTACCCTTGTATACAATATTTTTCATTACATCATGAAACATAAATTCTGACTGCGTAACCAAAGCTTGCGCAAGGTCAATCCCAAACGGACCGTAAATAATAAACTTAAGTGAATCGGGTTTTTTAAGATAAACTTCAAAAGTTGCCTTAGCTTCTAGTTCCGGGCTTTCAACATTTAGTATTCCGTAACCTTCAAAAGTTTTTATCTTTCTTCTATTAGCTTCTAACTTTTTTACTAACCTATCGGCCGGTAAAATTTCTTCTTCGTAAACCGGCTTTGAAGGCACACAACCGGATACGAATATAATAAATATTAGAAAAATTAGTGTAAAATTATTCTTTGTCAATCTAATCCTTGCTCTATTTTCGATTTAATTTTAGTATTTGTTGAATCTAATTCCAACGAAGTTTTCCATAACTCAATGGCTTTTTCTTTGTTGTTCATTTTATAGTAAACATCTGCAAGGTGATCAATAAGTGTAGCATTGCTTTCATCCTGCTCAATTGCTTTATAGATATAATCTTTGGCCAGTTCGTAATCTCCCATTTGAAAATAGACCCAGCCTATCGTATCTAGGTAAGATGAGTTTTCCGGATCTTCATCAACAGCTTTTTGAACCATCTTTAAGGCTCTTTCTAACTCAACTCCTCTTTCTGCAAGCGAGTATGCAAAATTATTTAAGATTACAATATCAGTAGAATCTAACGCAACTGCCTTAGTGTAAATACTGTCACTTTTATTGAACATATCTTTTCCGTCATAAATCATTCCCAGCATTCCTAAAGCTTGGGTATTTTTAGGATCAATGCGGAGTGCTCTTTCTAAATAAATAAGGGCTTCATCAACATTTTGGGTTTGATTAAGAGAGAAGCTATATGCTAAGGTTGAATTTAAGTCATTGGGATTAAGCTCAACAGATTTTTTAAGATAGGGTAATGCCCCTTCGTGATCAGATGATTGAGCAAGTGAAAGACCCAGTATTAAATTTATCACCGAATTTATTGGAAATTTTTCTACTGCTTTTTCCATCTCAATAGCAGCATTGACGTAATCTGCTTTTTCAAAAAGTATTTGACCAAGCCGGATTCGTAAGTCGCTGTTAAGTTTTGCCAGATCTATAGATTTTCCAAAATAGTGCAGTGTTAAAGAATCATCATTTCTTCGATTTGCCAATTCACCCAAGAATGCATTAATCTGCCAATCGGAAGAATCTCTATCAATTTGAATTAAAACGTCTTCCGCATAAGGAATTATTGCGGAATCACGTAAAGCTTCTCCATAAAATGCAGTACCAATTCTCATTTTAGTTGGAAAAGAAATCTTTTCATTCGAAATTATCTTTTTATATTCATCAGCCCCTTCTTTCCACTTCTCCATTTTAATAAGCGCGTTCCCTTTCAGTTCAATCAGATCAATATCATCCGGGAATATCTCAATTGCGTCATTTACCAAAAGCATTGCATCGGTGAATTTTTCATTTTTAATATATGATTCAATGAGGAGTTTTTGAAGCTGTAAATTTGATGGATTTAATTCAAGTAAATCTTCAACTGTTTTGATTGTCTCATCTACTTTTCCCAACCGTTCATTTAACTCAGCAATTTTTAGAAGTACGTTCCATTCTTGTCCGGTTATATCTAAAATCCTATTGTAAGAATCCAAAGCTTTCAATGGTTGATTTGCTTCATATAATTGTGCAAGATTATAAAGAGCATTAATATCTGTTGAATCAACTAAGATGATTTTATTAAAAACAACTTCAGCGGAATCTACATTTCTGCTAACGGAATAAATTGTTCCAAGCAGTGTTAGATATTCTGTATTGTCTCCATCAAGTTGGACGGCATTTTTTGTGTTTTCCAACGCAGGCAGTAATTTATTCAACTTAAAATAGTCTTTGCCTAGAGCATAATAAATTCCGGCTGTGGGATCAAGTTTTAATGCTTCTTGATAGTCCAAAATTGCTTCGGCATACTTACCCTCAAGATCAAGGAGTGATGCATCAATAAATAATTGTTGAGCAAATTCCTTCTGTTTTTTTATTTTTGCTTTCTCTTTTTCTGTAAGATTATTTCCGGGTTGTTGAACTTCAGCAGAACAGCTGATAATAAAAATTAGAGAAAGAATTGATAATA
>CAYXXW010000308.1:0-3812 GCA_964469115.1 uncultured Melioribacteraceae bacterium | reverse complement strand
ATTCAAAAGTTAGAATATAACAATGCCGAGTTACTAGAATCTAAAAAGACTGCTGATGAACTTAAACAAATTGAAAATCAGCTGAACAGATTTACAAAAGTTATCGAACAAATCGGAAAATTTGATTTAACTTCACATATTGAATTTGATAATAATAGTAAAAAATCACAAAGCAGTTACTTAGCAGAAGTGCTAAATAGTGCTATTTTCAATTTGCAAGAAATGGTTCAAAATTTAATTGATACGGTAGCTACAACCAACCTAGCTAAAGAAAGTATTCTGGAAAAATCAAATTCTATTTCCATAGGAGTAGAAAAACAACATGATGAAATAAATAATGCTTCTAACAGCATCAATGAGTTATCTGATTATATATCAGAAAATAATGAAAATACTCATCTGGTGGCAAAAATCACAAATGATGCATACTCAAAATTGAATAATCTTTATGAAGTAATAGAGACTACATCCAAAGGAATGGAAAATATCAATCATTCAGTTTTTGAAGTAAGTGAAATAATCAATGATTTATACGAAAGCAGTGAAAAAATTGGTGCAATAATAAGTTTAATAACAGATATTGCTAATCAAACTAAACTATTAGCATTAAACGCAAGTATTGAAGCTGCGAGAGCTGGGGATGCCGGACGTGGTTTCGCGGTTGTCGCCGACGAAGTTGGAAAACTTTCCGAGCGAACACAAACGGCAGTTTCTGAAATTTCTGAGAGAATAGATGGTATTCAAAATTATACTAATCAAGCTGTTTCCAAAATGAAAAAAAGTGGAAAGGAAGTTGAAGTTGGCAAAAAAATTATGAGTATCGTGAATGCAGATTTAGAACTGTTGAGTAATGATATGGAGAATATGGTCAACAATACCGGTGAGCTTGTAAAAAGAAATGATAAACAGTTTGAAATAAGTAAAATCATTAAAACTAACGTAAACTATATTGCAGATGTCACAGAATCAAATGTACGCAATGTAGAGGAAATTTTAAGCGCTGTTACAAACTTAGACAATGCCATTGAAATGGTAAATGATATGATTAGGCAATTTAAATTAGCGTCACAAAAAAACAACCGATCTACAATATCACCAATTCATCGAAAACCTGTAGAAACCTAACCTTTAATTATTTCTAAATCTTTACTACTACTTTTTCTTTGTTTAAGTTTGGAAGAATTAAATTTAATAACAAAATTTATTTCTATGTCAATTGCACTTTTACAAATAGCCAAAGATAAGTTAATTGCCCCAGATTATTGGATTATGGGCGGGATTCAGCTTTTTCTGCTTATTACATTTTTATTGATGATCGGCTACATCTGCAAACTAGTAAAACAGAAATATCCTGAAAAATCAGTTAAGAAAACTTGCATTCTGGTTTGGTTTTTATCGGCAATAGCTTGGTTTATTATTGCTCAAATAGTTTGGGTAATCACATCAATCCAGTTTTCAGGCGTTTAGTATTAAGGTAAATCTCCTTTTAGATCAAGTGAGGTTAGTTTTATTGCTTTAGATTTTTTCGGCTCCGGTAAATCCCCGCAAGAGTATTCAATATCATAGAGCAAATCAATATACTGAACGGTTACATTTAGTGTTTCGCTTACCTTAAATGCCGGGGGAATTATATTTTCATTTTCCGGCTTATACTCAACACTATCAATTTCTATAAAAAATCCGCATCCGTCAACATCGTATTCTCCGGTCCAAGTTAACTTTGCGTTATTTTCATAAATTACCTCATTTCCTTCGTCACATGAATTTACGTATAGCAAAAGGAATAAAAGAAAAACTAAGCTTTTTAAATATTTCATGATAAAAACTAATTTTTGTTATGATGCATATTAAAAAAAATTTTATAAGGTCAAGCGCCAACCTAAAATGCTTCTTCCTTAAGTTAGTAAAGAAAAAGAACTTTTATTAAGTTAAGGAATTATAATATAATTATTATCGGAGTAAAAAAAATTTATGCAAGCAAATAAAATAAGATTATTGCTTTCAGTAATTATCGTAATTCTTCTTTCAACCTTAAGCGTTAGTCAAAATAAATTAACTTCTTTACCGGAAGGGGTTTCTATCTATCTTTTGGATAACGGCATTGAAGTTATGCTAATTGAAAAACCATCATTGCCCATGGTTGGCGTTAACACCGTTGTAAAAGTCGGCTCAGCATACGAAAATTTTGCAACTAGCGGCATGAGTCATATGCTTGAACATCTTTTGTTCAACGGGACAACAACAATGACTCAAAAAGAATTATACGATTCTACGGATATTATTGGCGGATATAATAACGCAAACACATCAGAATACTATACGAACTTTATGATGGTCACACCGGCAGAGAATATCCTTGATGGAATGAAATTGCAGTCGGCAATGTTGTTTGATTCAGTAATACCTGAAGATAAATTCGAAAAAGAAAAAGGAATAGTGTTAGAAGAAATTGCCAAAAGTTTAGGCAAAAGCCGTGAGCAAATTGATAGAAATATTCTTTCGGTAATTTATGAAGGTCACGCACTTTCCCTTCCGACCTTGGGTACTTATACAACAATAGAAAATATGAATAGAGACGATGTATATAATTTTTACAAAAATTATTATGTGCCAAATAATATGATAATTAGTCTTGTTGGTAATTTTAACACGTCTGAAATGTTGAAAAACATTAAAGAAGTTTATGGCAAAGTTAAGCCAGGTGTTGTTAATTATCCTATAAACGCAAAGTTAAAATCGGGATTTGAAAATTTTATTCACTTAAATTATAATAAAGCCATTCATCGTTTTTACAATGGCGAAAATACTCAGCTTCAGTTATTCTTTGAAATTGATCAGCCGGAAAATTTAGAGCTCTTTGAACTTGTTCAGCTTGTTTTAGACAACAAGGAAGATAGTATTAAAACAGAATTAAATAAATCGTTTTCAGATCGTATCGAAGGAATTGAATTTACTACAAAACAATTTCCAGTAATAAATTATTTACAAGCAACACTCATTTTAAATGATGATAAAAATATAGACCAAATTAGAAGTCGTCTCTTAGATTTATTACTCGACATCAAATTCTCAATTGCCAAAGAAACAATAGAGGCAGAAGCAATTAAAGCAAGAACTAGGTTTTTACAAAATACCGAGAAGCCACACATGTTCGGCATCTATAATGCGGGTCTATTCGCAGAATATGGAATTGAACAGATACTTGCTTCCTATTCAGGTAAGGGATTTGTTTCCGCATCAAAAGAATTAAACAATTTTTCGCTGCCAAAAAATTTCATTACCATTATTCAACATCCCCAAGAAAAAAGTGAACCGCAGGCTGAGCTTGAGCAAAGTTCAACAAATGTTTTTGAAAGCAACCAAGGGAAAGCAACATTAATTGCCAAACAAAGCAAGGGAAGTGATCTTCTTGCAATTCATTATTTGATTAAAAATAAAGCTCAATACGAAACTGAGTTTGGAAAAGACGCAGCTAAAATTTGGCATGATGCTTTTGGCAAGCGAATGGAAAATCCGGAAATACAGAATATAAGTTCTAAATACGGATTTACTTTTACAGTAAACGATAATCCATTTATTCCCATGGATAATGTTTATTTGAGTCCGGAGTTTGGTTACATACGAGCTGAAGGATTGGCTGATGATATTAGTTCTGCGGTGAGTTTCTTGAACGAGCAAATGCTTTCGTTTATTCCGACCAGAGAAGAATTTGAACAGACAAGCGGACAATCCAAAATGCCATCAATGATGGGACATGGTAATATGGCGAATAAAATGTTTGAATCTAAGCTGGAATCAATTCTTTATGAAGA
>CAYXXW010000307.1:0-3814 GCA_964469115.1 uncultured Melioribacteraceae bacterium | reverse complement strand
TATTGTTATGATAACCTTGAATCAAATTGTGATGCATACGGAGGTCTATATCAGTTGAGAGAAGTAATGCAGTATACAACTGATGAAGGTGCAAAAGGTATTTGCCCAGATGGTTGGCACTTGCCGACTTTTGCTGAATTACAAGAATTAAAATTATCAGTAGACGGCAATGGCAATTCTCTTAAATCAATTGGACAAGGAAATGGCTTAGGCGCAGGTAATAATACAAGTGGATTCTCCGGATTACTCGCTGGATTAAGATCAGAAGATACAAATTTTGGGAATTTGAGTGATTATGGTTTATTTTGGAGTTCTAGTAATGATAAGTTCAGTAACGATGCTGCTTACTATATGTATCTAAATTCAGGGGATAATTCTATTCTATTTGACAGAGGGATTGTTCTAACTGGTATTAGTGCCCGCTGCTTAAAGGATTAGAAAACTGGATAAGAAATTTAATACAAATATTATCTGAGATGAAATTTGAACATCAATATTTTAGATATTATATCTCATGAATAGAAAATATTTGATACTTCCGTTAATTTTTATCAGCTCTTTCTCAATTGCTCAAAAAATATCTGTCAAAATTAGTGGATCAGGTGGTAAAGTAGTTCTATTAAAGCTTGAAGGTGAAAATACAAGTGAAGTAGATACAATCAATACTTTTAAAAGTGATTTACAATTTTCACTAAAAAATAAATCCTTTGGATTCTACCGATTACAATTTGATAAAAATCATTGGTTTGATTTTATCCATAATGGTGAGAATATTGAGATAAAGACCGATTATAAATACCTTTTAGACAGTTTAGAAATTATTGAATCCGAAAGCAATACTTTACTTTATAAATTTCTTGATCTAAATAATAATTATAAAACAAAAACCCAGCTGCTTAAACTTATCTTAGCCCGCTATCCGAAGGATGATAGTTATTATTCAATAACTCAAAAAGAATTAATTAAAATTAATGAAGAATATTTAAACTTTATTGAGACGACATCCCTTAATAATTCAAATTCATTCGTTTCAAGGTATGTTAGGTCGGCACAATTAACAGTTATTCCTGATTCAATAAAAATAGAAAATCAACTGCCTTACCTTAAATCCTACTCACTTAAAAATGTTGATTTTAATGATGCTGAATTAATCTATTCTGATGCATTTACGAAAAAAACTATTGAGTACTTAACATATTTTCGTAATCCTAAATTGCCAAAAGAATTACTTGAAAAAGAATTTATTATAGCAATTGATACTCTTCTCAATAAAGCAAAGATAAATCAAATTGTATATCAACATATTACAGACTACTTAATTGTTGGATTCAATAAATTTGGATTTGATAAGATCATTGATTACATAATTGAGAATTATGTAATTGAAGACGATTTGTGCCTTGACGAAGGGACTGAAAATTCAGTACAAAAAAGAATTAATCAATCAAAACTGCTTGCGGTAGGCACCAAAGTTAAAAATATTATTTTGGCAAATGAAGATGGAAAAGTATTTGACCTATCAAATATTCAGGCAGATAGAACATTGCTTGTATTTTATGCTAGCTGGTGCCCACATTGTCAAAAATTACTTCCACAACTAAATAATTTGAGAAATATTAATCAAGAAATTAAAATTGTAGCAATTTCTCTAGATAGTAAAAAAGAAGATTGGATAAAATTTATAAGTGATAACAAACTTGAATTCACTAACCTATTTGATCCAAATGGCTGGAGTGGAACAACGGCATTAGATTATTATATCTATGCAACACCAATAATGTTTTTACTAAATGGAGAGAAAAAGATAATTGGTAAACCAACAAATTATGAAGAACTGACTAATTTATTGTGAGGATAGATAAAGTTTATTTTTTACAAAAATTAAGAAACTTGTAAAAGTGAATTGTATCTCTTGTGGCTCCTTTACCCAAAGGAGGGAGTCAAAAAGCAATATATACTATCTGTTGTGCCAAATTATGAAAATTGATATATTTGTTTTAAATATTTATCAAATCCAGTAATAATTTAAATTATGAGTGTTATTATGAAAAAGAGTTATCTATTAGCTTTACTGATATTTACATTTGTGTTTACTGGTGCACTAGCTCTTGACAATCCTCAAGAGCCTGATAAAAAATTAAAATCCGAGCTTGAAATAAAAAATGGCTGGTATTATATAAACGGGCAAAAGTTTTTTGTCAATGCTCTTGGGTATGAAATAGGAGCCCGACCAGGTCAGAATCCCTATATAATTAGAAATTCTGAACCCCAAAGAGTAAAAATGGATATGGAAGTTATTAAGCAGGCTGGATTTAATGCGATTCGTACCTGGTCCGAACTTTCTGAAGAAGAGCTAATGGTAGTTCAGGAGTCAGGTCTGAAAGTAATATTTGGGATTGGTATTAAACCAGAGGAGGATTTTTCAGATCCAAAGATTATTGATGAATATTTGGATATTGTAAAAAATGTAATGAGTTACTCGAAAAAATATGACTGTATTATTACTTATCTAGTTATGAACGAGCCTATGCCGCAGCATATCCAAAAAGTTGGAGCTCAAGCAACCGTTGACTTATGGAAGAAGATGAGGGATTTGATTCACCTTGAACATGCCGGCATCCCCGTAACAATCAGTGGTAATTCTACAATTACAGAGTTTGTCGACATGAATGTTTTTGATGTGTATGCTTATAATTCATATGATTACGATGGATTTAATTACACCCATGGGTATACTAATGCTTGCAGAATCCTTCCACAAATGAATGGGCAGGGCAAACCATTATTGCTTACCGAATTCGGTTTATCCGTTTCCCGTGAAGGAGGTGAATCACGCTATGGTGGAAATACATTGATTGATCAGATGCAGATATTGCCTTGGTACTACCGGCAGCTATTAGATGCAGGAGCAGCCGGCGCTTGTCCCTTTTATTATGCTGATGGATGGTGGAAAGGTGGAGAGCAAGCCAAACATAACGATACTCCCGAAGAGTGGTTTGGTTTTTGGGGATACCGTAATTTAGAAGATACCGTAGGCTATCCGCGCCCTGTATGGCATGCAATGAAACAATATAACAACGCTTTAATAAGTTCACCAAAAAATCAAATGTTTTACAAAAATGAAGTTCCACTGGAAATATTTTTTCATCCCGACGTTAAAAGTATGAAGATTGTGTACAAAGACAGAATCGTATATTCACAAAAAGATATTACAAATAATTACCTCATGGACTCGGTATCATTTGCTGGGCAAGATCTCAGTGATCGTGAGCTAATTTTTGAGTTTTACAATAAAAATAATGAGTTAATTAAATTGGAAAGCATCGTTGTTCTTACATCTGATAAGGAAGTTAAATGGCCGAAGGTAACAATAACAACACCTATGAAAAATATGGAAGATAGTAAAGATATAAGTGTTGAACTAAAGCTTGAGAATAACTCAGTTTTCACATTAGCTAAAGAAGTTAGATATCTCTTTTCCACCCATATTGGATGGTCCAGAGGTGAGCGAAGACGATGGAACATTAACTCTGAATTGCAAAATCAGATGATGAAAGACAGCTATACTTTTCCTGAAGAGAGTCCACTAATTGGACTTTATGCGGGAACAGAAATATCCTATGGAAAGTTTGTCAAAACTATCCATGACCAAAAACTGATTTATAATGGTACTTGGGCAGATCCGATTAGACTTAAATAAATTTGAATCTATATCAAATCTTTATAAATAATGGAGTTTAATTAAGTATTTGATAGCTTTATGTCCCGTCCTAGAATAAGTTGACGGTTTTTAGATATTTAATTGAAAAGCAGT
>CAYXXW010000306.1:0-3815 GCA_964469115.1 uncultured Melioribacteraceae bacterium | reverse complement strand
GGTTTATAATTCAAAAATTTTCCATCTTTGTATTGATCTGACTTTTTAATCTTCCCCATTTTGTCATCCTTAGAAGTATATTGCGCTGAAGAACATGATTGTGCAATCAAAATTCCGACCGTCAACATTACAACCAGTAGTAATCCGCTAAATTTAAAAATTTTAGTTACTCTAATTTTCATTGATTATTATAAATGAATATTCGTTTATTTATTTTACAAAATTTTTTAAAGTTTTATTGCATCCCAAGCTAAATTAAATGACGTCTCAATAGTTTCATTATCCAGGTCTATATGCTCGCAAAGTCTTGGATTTGCCAAAGTAATGATTGGATAAAACATAAACGCCGAGAGTATGTCGTAGTTTACATCTTTAATTATTTTTCGCTCAATTCCCTTTCTAACTATTTTATAGATTGGTTCAAAAACTTTTTCAACTTCTTCTTTTTTTACTAATTCCGAATATGGAGAGTGTGAAAATTGCTCAGTAAATCTAAAATATTCTTTGTTTTTTGAAATATATGCAAACAAGCTTAACCAAACACCTTTAATAATATCTCTTATCGGTTTATTTTCATCAATATTTTTTATTGCTGCATCACCGAGTTTTGTCTTAATATCAATATATGTCGATACTAGAAGATCTTCCTTATTCTTGTAATAAATATATATGGTCGCCGGAGAAACGCCTGCTTTTTTTGCAATTTTCGAAACCGAACTTGATACAAAACCAATTTCGTTTACTAGCTCAACAGTGGCTTCAATTATTGCTTCTTGTTTGTGCAAATCTTTAATTCTCATAACTCTATGATAAATGATCATTCATTTAATGTCAAGTCATTTTGCACGGAAAAAGATTTTTCTTTCTTGTATCAGACATCTGGGCTTATTATATTCTTATTTAATTCATCTAACATATAATAATAAGGGGACATATGAAAAAAACATATAAATATTTTCTAGCCACAATCTTATCCTTGGTATTGACTAATTACACAGTAACCGCTCATGGTATGGATCATCATGGAAAATCAGATTCTAATCTTGATCCTTACATTCAGATAATTTTAGATCAAGTCATGTTTATGGAAGGAAGAATTACTAGTCTCGCTGAAGCTATACCAGAAAACAAATATAGTTGGAGACCAAGTGAAGGAGTTCGCTCTACCGGTGAACAGTTGGTGCACACTTTAACTGCAGCTTATGGAATTCCGGCTATGATGGGAGCCGAAATGCCAAGTGAGATAAATTGGGAATTAGAGAAAACATTAACTAAAAAAGAAGATATTCTCAAACATCTTAAAGGATCTTTTGAATCTGCAGCTAATTTTCTCAAAAGTTATGATACAGCGAACTATGAAAAAATAGTGAAAGCTCCCTTTGGGGAATTTACGCAAAGAGCAATGATTTTAATTCTTAATAACCACTATCACGAGCATTTAGGTCAGCTTATTGCTTATGCTAGATCAAATAATGTTGTTCCGCCTTGGTCATTAAAAGAAGATGAACATTAATATTTAAGGGTATCTCTCAAGAGTAATTTGCAAGAACTAATACAAATAATTTTTTAGGAAAAATTACTCTTGAGACAACCATTTTGTTAATTCTCCCATCTTCCAAAAACTAATAAGCAACTTTTCAAAGTATTAAACGTCTATTAGGTAGAAATGTTTTAATTCCTCAATATTCTCTACTAATTTTACTGTTCCTTTTATCTCTGGGTGATATTTTTTGTTTTTATAATAACTAATTATTCAAGATTGAGGTTGATATGAGAAAGAAACTTGTAAATTTGAACATTTACTTATTTCTGCCGCTTTTCATATTTGTTACTTTCTGCTCTGATGAAAATGTAAATGAACCACCACCACCTTATGAATATTCAATACCTGAACAAACAAACGATGGCTGGGAAACCGGAAATCTTGCTGAAGTAAATATCGAAGCAGAAAAACTCATTATCTTGGTTGACCATATAAATTTTGGCTTGATTGAAAATATTCACAGCGTTTTAATTATCAAAAATGATAAACTTGTCTTTGAAGAATATTTTGCTGGACATACTTTCGATATTAATGGAACAAACTTTCACGGAGCAATAAAAAATTATGATATAAACACTATTCATAATCAAGCCTCGGTTACCAAGAGCTTTACCTCTGCGCTAATTGGAATTGCAATTGATAAAGGTTTTATTAAAAATGTAAATGAAAAAGTTTTCAGCTATTTCCCGGAGTATTCACCACTTAATGTCGGCGAGAAACAAAATATGACAATTGAACATTTGTTAACAATGTCTGCAGGATTTGAATGGAATGAATGGGAAGTTACTTACGCCAATCAACAAAATGATCTTATTCAAATGTGGTATGTAAATGATCCCCTTGAATATTTAGTTTCCAAGCCTCTTAATTCAACCCCCGGAACAGCATTTTACTACAATAGTGGTTGTACTAATTTATTGGGAGAAATAGTATTTAAGGCTACTGGTCTTAAACCTGATGTTTTTGCAGATCAATATCTTTTCTCAAAATTGGGTATAAGTGACAGAACGTGGCATAAATTCAGCAATGGGGTTGTTTTTGTTTCGGGTGATTTAAAAATTCGTCCTCGCGATATGGGAAAGTTTGGTTCCCTGTATTTAAATAATGGCATTTGGAATTCTGAGCAAGTAATTTCGAATGACTGGATTATTGAATCGAATAATAAATATATCGATATTAATGAGGTTTGGAAATATGGATATAAATGGTGGTTAAGAGATTATTCTTTGGATGGAAAGAATTACCCCTCATATTCTGCTCGCGGTTGGGGTGGTCAGCAAATTTCAGTATTTCCATCTTTAAATATGGTCCTGGTATTTACAGGTGGAAATTATGTTGATCCTGATCCGGTAGATAATATAATTGCTGAGTATATCCTTCCTTCTGTGGTGCAAGAGTAATTTATTTATAAAATGGAGACAAGCAAAATGAAAAATTTATTAATGTTGTTGATTTTAGTTTTTACTTTTTCCTTTATGTCAAGTACTTATTCACAAGTTGAAGTTGGAGTTATTGGCGGTATTAACATAGCAGATTTTAAGGCTGATGTTGATATTACAAGCAGATGGCTTTGGGGCGCTGGTGCAGTTCTGAATTATAATTTAGGCAATAATTTTTCCCTCAGAACCGAACCAATGTATTTGAAGAAAGGCGGAATACAAGAACAGAATGATGAAAATCCAAAACTCACAATTGATCAATCTTTTTTGGAGGTGCCAATATTTTTGAGATATAGCTTAGGCGAAGAAACTAAATATTATTTTTTAGCGGGTCCAACCATTGGGATATTATTATCATCGGACCTAGAAGCTTATATTAACAGTTTTACATTTACCGCAGATATGAAGGATTTAACCGAAACACTTGACTTGGGTTTATGTCTTGGTACTGGTGTAAGTTTTCCAATTCAAACTAATAATTTGTTCTTTGAATTGAAATACACATTTGGTTTAACTAATCTAGCAAAAGATGGAAAATTTAGAGCGAAATCTGGCCATTTAGAATTAGAAGGTGAGTTTGACGAGGAAGAGAGCAAATATAATAGCCGAGGGATTCAATTGCTTATAGGCTTTACTTTCCAGATTTAAGTAAAGAAAAAAATATCAATTTAAAATCAGAGAACTAAATGGATATTTGACCTGCCCCCATTAAGTGATCCAGTTGTTGATATAGTTTCTCTACGTTTCATCAAGCATGTACCATTTGCATGGGTAATACTACCTCCGGTACCGGAGGCGAAAAATTTAATGAGCTATGTGGTCTGATATTATTA
>CAYXXW010000305.1:0-3852 GCA_964469115.1 uncultured Melioribacteraceae bacterium | reverse complement strand
ATTTCAAGAAAGCCCAGTTTTGTATAGCAGAAGCCCTTTTTAACGCAGCTAAGGGCAATTTCCGTGAGGGCTTCTCATTTGCAGGAAGCAAAGCATTTATGTCGAAGCAAATAATATCTGTAAGAGAGACTTTTGAGCAAATTAAACTTGAATATTCTCAGGCACAACAATTATTTAGTACAGTTAATACTTAGACTTTTTGGTTCGTGTTGCTTTATTTTTGCCGGGTGCGTTGATAGGTGCGATTAATTAGGAAGAATTTGAACCTATTATGTATCTTAGTGATTGCAATTCATTGTATTTATTAAAAGCAAAATATAAGGTATATAAATACATTGTTATTATCTACTCGTTAGCAACAACGAAATTTTGATTATTAGATAATTCCCAAGCCGAATATGAAACAAATTTACGGCTGATGTAAAAGAAATCTGTAAAAGATGAAAATGAAAAAAATAATTTGCCAATTGACTACAATCATTGTTCTAACTTGTATATCCTTCTCTGTTTATGCACAAGAGTATTTTCAACAGGAAGTTAACTATAAAATAACTGTACGATTAGACGATAAAAGCCACGAACTGTTTGCAGACCAAACAATAGAATACACTAACAATTCGCCAAACAATCTTGAATTCATCTATTTCCACTTATGGCCAAATGCATATAAAAGTAAAGAAACCCCTTATGTAACAGAAAAGTTAGAAAATGGACAAAGTTGGGTTTATTATCAAATTGAGGATGAAAACAAAAAAGATGCTGGTTATATTGATTCATTACAATTCAAAGTAAATGGGAAAGACGTTAATTGGGAGTATGATACAAATACGGACGAAATTTGTAAATTATTATTAAACGAACCACTGAAAAGTGGTGGAAAGATTGTTATAACCACGCCCTTTCATGTTAAACTTCCTTATACATGGGTGCGGCTAGGTCACATTGGGCAGGCATATCAGTTGGCCCAATGGTACCCAAAACCTGCAGTATATGATAAATATGGATGGCATCAATTCGCCTATGCTGATTATTCTGAGTATTATTCTGAATTTGGTTCTTATGATGTTTCAATAAGCCTACCCAAAAATTATGTAGTTGCAGCAACCGGGAATTTGCAAAATGAAGAAGAGATCGCATGGCTCAACCAAAAGGCTGAAGAAACAGATACGATCAATTTCTTTGACCCGAGAGATATGAATTATCCTGTTTCATCAACTGAGATAAAAACCTTAAGATATAAAGAAAATAATATACATGATTTTGCAATATGTGCAGATAAAAGATACCATGTAAGGAGAACGGAGACTATACTTCCTATTTCCAAGAGAAAAGTATTTATCTGGAGTTTTTTTAATAATAAGAAGGCAAATAGCTGGAGCAATACAAATGAGTATATGGAAGATGCAATATTAAATTTCTCGAAATGGTATGGCGAATATCCATATAATAATGTAAGTGCAGTAAGTACAAGTGGCCGCCCAATGGAATATCCACAATTAACAATGATTAGTTCCTCAGGAAATGAATACAAAATGAATGAAGTTACTTTTCATGAGGTAGGTCACAATTGGGCGTACGGAATTCTTGGTTTCAATGAACGCGATTATTCTTTTCAGGATGAAGGTTTAGTAACCTTTGGAACATTCAGATATTTAGCAAAAAAACAACCAAATCTTACTTTAAGTCAATTTCTCGGAGAAAATTGGCTTCTAAAATTTGCCAACCTTAATAAATATGATGTCAAAGCATTTATGGATATATTTATTGATGAGGCATCAAAGAAAAATTTAGATCAGCCATTAAATACACCTTCAATAAAATATACATACATTAATACGGCTGCCATGGGATATTTTAAATCGGCATATGCATTTAACTATTTGATGAATTATTTAGGCGAAGCTGAATTTGACCGAATCATGCAGAAGTTTTATGAACAATGGAAATTCAAACATCCATACCCCGAAGATATGAGAAAATGCTTCGAAGAATCCACAAACCTAAACTTAGACTGGTTTTTTGACGATTTATTGACTACGACAAAAAAAGTAGATTATAAAATAAATAAAGTTAAGGGCAGTAAGGTGTTTGTTGAAAATGTTGGAGACATAAACAGTCCGGTTTCTATTGCAGGTTTTGACAATAAAGGGGATCTTGTATTTTCTGAATGGCATGATGGATTTAAAGGAGTTCAATCTTTTACTTTTCTAGACTCAAGGGTAAAAACACTGAAACTTGATCATAATAAAATATATTGCGAAGCCAATAGAAAAAATAATATTATCAAGACCAAAGGTTTGTTTCCCAA
The DNA here is from genome assembly GCA_964469115.1 of uncultured Melioribacteraceae bacterium. Taxonomy (GTDB): domain Bacteria; phylum Bacteroidota; class Ignavibacteria; order Ignavibacteriales; family Melioribacteraceae. The sequence goes on along the minus strand of CAYXXW010000305.1, from coordinate 1,544 downwards.
AATTAAACCTGTAGAAATTAGAATGATCCAAGCTTTCGAAAAACCGGACAAAGCTCAAATAGGTATTCTCCCGGCACTTGGATGGAATTATTACAACAATATGATGATTGGAACTATACTATACAATAAGATTTTATATTATAATTGGGAATATCAATTAGTTCCAATGTATAGTTTTGGTACAAAAGACTTTGCTGGCTCCGGACGAATTGCATATAATTATTATCCAAAGAATTCGATTTTTCAGAACATAAGCTTTAGTACAACTGCTCTACAATATGCTTATAAGAGCGAACAAAGTGCAAATTTTCAAAAATTTTCAGGAACAGTTGATTTTCAGGTCAAAAATAATAATCTTAGGAGTAAGCAAGAACTTCATTTTAATCTTAATTCGAATTATGTATCTAATATTGAAGATATTATTCTTGAGAAGCCTGTGTCTGCTTCAGTATTTTACAATATGGATATTAATTTTGCAGATAAACGGATTATTAACCCTTATTCTATATCATTAAAAACTGAAGCTCATGAAAAATTTATAAAATCACATATAAATGCTAATTATAAATTTAATTATCAATCAGATAAAAAAGGATTAGAACTAAGGTTATTTGCAGGAACTTTTTTATCTAAATCGAATAATTTATCAGATATATATTCATATAATCTGAGTGGAACAAGCGGAAGCCGAGATTACCAATTTGAAAATGTATTTCTTGGTCGATTTGAAGATAGCAAAGATAATAGTCAGGTAGATTTCTTCTCAAATCAATTTGTAAGGAATCAGGGCGGTTTTGTAATTTATGCACCTCAGGTCACGAACAATAATTGGATGCTTTCTTTAACTGCTTCAACCACCATTCCCAAATTACCAATAAAACTATATGGTTCAATTGCAACTTACGAAAGAGCAGGAAAACAAGAATGGGTTGTTTCTGCTGATAAAGTAATCAGATCTAAACTAATAAGCTGGGAAACCGGTATCGAAGTTCACTTATCGACAGTTGCCTCAATATATTTTCCAATTTTGGTATCGGAAGATTTAGATGAAATAAATAAATTATTCACAAATAATTATTTTCAACGAATTAGATTTGCGTTTAATTTAAACACATTAAATATTTTTAGAATCAGAAAAAACGCAGTTGATTTTTTGTGAGAAAGCATATGTTAATTTGAGAAAAAACTTAAAATGGTTAAGACTATTTAACTTATACATATGTTCGCAACTTGATCACAGAAGAGGACTAAAGTTCTGATTATTTTGCTTTTATCTAATTTGGACTTCAAAAATAAACTGACTGATAATTAGCAAATTCAAAGATTGCATTCTATATTTTAAAGCTGGCAAACATATTGAAAAGGAAAAGTGCGTTGAAAGAATACGCAATATTAAGATATTATAATGATAATAAGAGTTGCTAACAAAAGAATAAAAGAGCATTAAAACGCCTTTTATTCAAGACGGTTAACGCTAAGTTGTTTATTGGCATTACATTAAATAAATATTACAAAGGAAATGAGAAAAATTACTATTGCAATTT
>CAYXXW010000304.1:0-3877 GCA_964469115.1 uncultured Melioribacteraceae bacterium | reverse complement strand
ATCAGGGTCAGAGCAATCAGCCCCGGTAATCCGATTCTATCTTTATCTTTAGTGTACTTGTAGATATGTTAGGGATTTTCCAACTAAAACTGCCCAATTCACCATAAATGTTTCCTGCTATTTTTATCCAATCGTTGTTTGGATAAATGCTATAAGAAAGAGAAACTCTTTCTATATTTATTGCATTCCAACTTACGGAATATTGTGAATTTTGTTTAAGAACTTCTCCCCCATTTGGAGAGATTACCTCTATCTTTTTATTTTGCGCTATAATGCTCAAGGTCAAAGCTAAAATATTTAATAATATCTTATATTTCATAGTAATCTTTTATTTCAATCAAATAAATTTTAGTAAATCAGTATTATTTTTCACTATCAAACTTTATCTCTTGAACTAATGATCTATCTTTATCCAAAAATGCAAAAAGTAAACCCCCAATAAGGGCATCGATAATACCCTTTGCTCTTATTAGTAAAGCGGTTGATATTGCCAATGATGGAGAAATACCAAATAGGGATAATGTATAAACGTAACCAAATTCCATTAAACCAATTCCCCCTATTGAAAATGGTATGTTTGTTATAAACATAATTACAGGCACTGCCACCAGGCAAGTTAAAAAGTCTAGTTCGTCACTAAATGCTTTAGCAGATACCCAAACATTTAAAACTGCTAAAATTTGAAAAATAATTGAAAAAAATATCGCCCAATACATTGCTTTACTATCAGATTTAAATTCAATAAGTGTCTTGCGAATTTTTTCTATTTTTAAGAAAACTTTACCAACTAGTTTAATTTTTGAAAATATTTTATTAAAGAAATTGAAGACGCGTGAATCAACCACAATCCATATCACCAATCCTAAAACAAAAGATGCAATTAACAAGGCTATGGATAACCATAATTGATTAAATATCTTTAAGTTTACAACTACTGCAACTATTGTCATTAACAAAAGGACAAGTAATCCAGTAAATCTTTCAATAATTACGGAAGCAGCGGCTGTATGTTTCTTACCAGTATATTTCCCAAGTTTAAAAATACGAACTACATCACCACCCATACTTGTAGGCAAAATCAGAGAGAAAAACTTCCCGATATTGTAGTAAGCATAAATTCGCCAAATTTTTACAATAATCTTTTTTGAAATAAGTAACATATTCCACTTTATTGAACTAACAAAATTAAGGACAAACATCAGCCCAAAAGAAAGGAAAACATATTCCCACCTTATATTTATCATCAAACTTAAAAACTTTTCACGACCTGCGTCATCCAGTAAACCTGCCTTATAGGAAGCAAAACTAATAAGCAAAATTGTTACGATTATTCTTACAAAAAAATTTATTCTTTTTTTCATAGTTAGCTACTTCAATTTCCTTGATTTAATTACTTTTGCTGGACTACCAAAGGCTATCGAATATTCAGGAATATCTTTATTAACTAAAGAACATGCTCCAATTATTGATCCTTTACCAATATTAACTCCATCTGCAATTACACAATTCGCTCCAAGCCAAACATCATCGCCAATATTAACTCCACCCTTACTTTCAAAACCTTGATGAGCGATCGGAATATCTGTTCGATCTGACTTGTGATTTCCTCCTCCGACATAACAATAAGCAGCCATGAAAACATATTCCCCAATGTTAATTATGCCGTCAGTTGTTGCTATTCTGCAGCTACTCCCGATACTAGAATTTGGAGAAATATTAATTTGACCGTTTCTCAGTTTTAACTCTGTTGATCTTCCGATAAATACTTTATCCATTATATTAATGCCGCTTGAATTATCCCCACGTGCACTAATATGAACCAAATCATCAATAACACAGTTTTTACCAATAGATACTTTCTTCGGCTGTTTTAAGGATACCCCAATCCCAATTGTACTTCCTCTGCCTAGTGTTTTAAATAATTTCTTATACGTTTTTTGTCTTAAAAACAGACCGGGAAGTGACGGCATATTCATGAATAAGAAAGTCAAGAATTCGTAAAAAAACAAATCTGAATACTTTCTATTCCCAATAATTAAATCTTGATATTTCTTTAAAGGTGACGATTTATCATCAGAGAATTCATGAAAACTAAGATTTTTATTGTCGTTTTGATTTTCCATTTCTTTTAAATTTTTATTAATGTAATTATTTTATTCCCAATAATTCACCGACTAGGTTTACCACATCCTTTGCTTTTTGCTGCTCACTTTTTACCTGAGGAATCATTTTTTCCTTAGTCTCATGTCTTTTGAGCCATCCATCCTTAACCATATTCATTAAATTTTCAAGATTCATATCTTCAAAATCAATTATCCAATCTCCCTGCCCAATTGTTTTAACATAACCGCCAGATTTGGGATATGCATTTATTGTAATCATTGGTGTAAATGCTGCCGAGGAAAGAATCAAGGAATGTGTTCTCATACCAACATGTATACCACATCGACTTAACAAGCTTGTTATTTCCTGATAGGTATATTTCGCATTAGCAATAACTGTAATTTTATCTCTATGTTTAACTTTTGCAAGAACTTCATTGGTAATAGTTATATCCATTACTTGAGTAACAGTAAACATAATATCTAGCTTTAGGTCTTCAATTATTGAATCTAGTGTACTGGCAATTAATTCAACAAATTTTTCTCGGCCAAATTCCTCTCCACCCTGAACTATTTTTTGCCATGAGTCTATATAAGCATTAATGTTAAAACTCAGAGTGCCATTTGGATTCTTAAATAGTCCTTCAGCTGAGGCAATTTGATCAATTTTACTTTCATCAATTATCTTTGTGTTTATTGCACAATCAGCTCCATCAATAATTTTTGTATACTTTAGTTTATTTTTATCCAACATATCTTTTGATTGCTGATCCCTTACACTCAGATAAGGACTAGCATCTAAGATTTTTTGCATCGCAATACGTCCTCTGTCAGTAGTAATAGGTCCCAAACTTGCATTGTAGGGAAGAATAGGAATATTTCTTTTTTTTGACATTGGCGTAAACAAAGCAATAGTAGAGAGATAATTGAATAAAGGATTAAAATATTTTCTGTCAAAGAGAATATTATCGGTTATTAAAATGAGATCTGTATCAATCATTGATTTATAAGTCGGATAACCTAGAATTTTATAAGCCATATTCCAAGGCTTTAGTCCCATTGCTTGTATATTATGATGACCAAAATGTTTGTTTACAAATCCAACACTCCAAGTAGGAATTAAGAATTTAATATCAGAATATTTTTCTGCTATATCATCCAACAAATTTCCTAAAATTGCATTATCTCCAGCATTTCTACCGGAAAAATTTCCCAAAACTGTCACTTTTTTCATCAGCTTCAATTTCTCCTTCTTTTATTCAAGTAAACTTTTATAATAAATTTTTCTCTTTATACCACTCTGCTGTTCTTCTCAAACCCTCATCCAAATCTACTATTGGATTATAACCTAATATTGTTTTGGCCTTCGTGATGTCAAATGCTCTATCTTTAATAAAGAAATCAATTCTTCTCCTATAAATAGGAGGAGAAATGCCAAATGGTTTACAAACTAACTCACACAAAGCTCCAGCAATCCAAACAGGCCATACTGGAATAGACTTATTAGAAATTGGCTTGTCCAGTATATGTGCTATTTTATCAACCAACTCACGAAGAGTTAAGTAACCGTTTCCACCAATTGTAAATATTTCATCGTTAGCTTTTTCACTCTCACCCGCTAGTCTAAATCCCTCTACTAAATCTTCAACGAATGTTAAATGATAAAGAACATTCCCATCTCCAATCATTCTAAACCTGCCATTATATATAAACTTAAATATCTTCAAAAATCTTGTATCTCCAGGCCCATAAATGCCGACCGGTCTAACTACTGT
>CAYXXW010000303.1:0-3920 GCA_964469115.1 uncultured Melioribacteraceae bacterium | reverse complement strand
CTCCCAAAATATGCACTTATGCTTGTGTTTATTGTCAACTTGGCAGAACCATTAAAATGCAGATCGATAGACAAAAATTTTATGAACCAAAGGATATCTTCGAATCTGTAAAAGATAAGATCAAAAGAGCTGCTGAACAAAACGAGGCAATTGATTATCTGACATTAGTTCCGGATGGCGAACCCACACTAGATGTAAATTTAGGGGAAGCAATCAATTTGTTGAAAACTTTAGGAATCAAAATTGCTGTTATAACAAATGCATCTCTAATTTGGCGTCAAGATGTAAGAGAAGATTTAATTAATGCAGATTGGGTTTCTGTGAAGGTAGATTCAATTGATGAAAGAATTTGGCGCAAAGTTGATAGACCTCATGGAAAATTAAACTTAGGAAACATTTTAACTGGATTAGAGGAATTTGCAAATATTTATAAAGGAGATCTAGTTACAGAAACCATGCTTGTATCGGGTTTAAATGATTCTGATGAATCTTTAAAATCAACAGCAGAATTTATTAACACTCTAAAGCCATCTAACTCTTATATTTCAATACCAACAAGACCACCGGCAGTTGATTGGGCTTTTGCACCAGATGCATCAACAATAAACAAGGCATATCAAATCTTTCAATCTTCACTAACAAATGTTGAATTAATTACTGGCTATGAAGGTAATGCCTTTGCCTTTTCCGGTGATTTAGAAAACGATTTATTGAGCATAACTTCTGTACATCCAATGCGCAAGGATGCTGTTGAGGAATTTATTGCTAAAGCAAATTCAGACTGGTCAGCTGTGCAAAAGTTAGTTGATGAAAAGCAAATACTAAAAGTTGAATATGAAAACAATACGTTTTTCTTAAGAAATTTGAAGCGAAAAAAAGTTTGAAGCAAAATGGATGAATTATAAAATGCATACAAGACGCTGGATATAAAAGGTAATTAACAAATAAATTTTATAAAGGATCGGAGAGAATTATGGAAAATCAAAAAACAATAATCTTCGAAGATGAAAAATTCGAGAATTTTAAAATTGGGAAAATCGGAATTATAAAAATTAAGAAAGATGTTTATGATATTGTTACCGATTTGCCTGAAAGTTCAAATTTCTTTATTGCCCTTGAAAAATTAGAAAATGATAAAAATGTTTCGGCTATTTTATTTCTTAATGAAAATGAAGCCTTGGGAAGTAAAGCATATATTGATTATATAAAAAAGACTAAATCAAACATACTAGCTACTGAATGGGGTAGTGCCAGACATTTGAATGATAATAATAGAAGTAGACAAAGTGTAATTATTAATAGATTAATTCTAAAAATCATTCATTCCTCTAAAATTATTATTTTTGGAATGAGCGGTGAAATTGTAACCCCTTTCCTCGGAGTATCCTTAGCCGCAGATTTTAGATTTACATCAGAGAATAGTATTTTTCTTTTATCTAACAATGATTTAGATGTTCATCCTTCAGGAGGATTAGCATACTTTCTACCAAAATATTTGGGGTTAGCTAAGGCTTCGAAAATACTTTATTCAGCTGATAATTTAAAACCACAAGATACTTTAGATTTCGGAATAATTCACAAATTGTTGCCTAATGAAAACTTTGAAGAAGAATGTATTGCTGAAGTTAAAGAAATATTAAAGATGAAAGAGAATGTTCTTAAGTGCACGAAAAGATTAATGGCATATAATTTTAATGATGTTGAAAAATATTTAAATATTGAGGAATGTGATTTTATAAGGGTTTAATTATTGGCTAATGTTTACTGTTATTCAATTTAATATAAGCATTTAAGAAATTATGATTGGAATCTATTAATGCATCCTTACTAAAATCCTTCTTGTCCAAAACTATAATTGCATATCAAAATTTATTAAGCTAATTTAAAAAACATTTCCTTGTTTAATGAGAGGTGTTCCCATGACAAAAAAGTACACAAGAAAACAATTCATACAAACATCCGCATTAGCAGCAACCGGAATAATGATGGGCTGTTCAGTAAAAACTCAATTCGATATAATTATTAAGAATGGAATAGTGATAGATGGTACCGGAATTGAAGGTTATAAAGCTGATCTTGGTATAATAGGAGATAAAATAATTGCTATCGATAAAGATCTTGGCAGATCAGCTGAGATTATTATTGATGCAGCAAATAGAATTGTTTCGCCAGGCTTTATTGATATTCATACGCATACTGATACAGAGTTAATTGTTAATCCAAGTGCGGACAGTAAAATATTTCAGGGAGTTACGACCGAGATAAGTGGGAATTGCGGGTATTCACCGTTCCCATTATCTCAAAATGATTTTGAAGAATTTGATAAAAATTTGTTTGAAAGATATCAAGAGAATGCAGATTGGAAAAATATTGACGGTTTTTTTAAACGATTGGAAAAAGGGAAAATCTCAATTAATTATGCGTCGTTTACCGGACATGGAAATATTAGAGCATTTGTTGTTGGTAAGAATGATGTTAAACCTACTGCAGATCAAATGAAAGAGATGCAGAGAGTTTTGGCTGAATCAATGGAGATGGGAAGTTTAGGATTATCAACCGGACTTGAATATTCACCCGGAAGTTATGCTGAAACTGAGGAATTAATCGCACTTTCTAAAGTTGTTGCAGATAAAAAAGGTGTTTATACTACTCATATGAGAAACGAAGATGATACAGTTGAAGAGGCAATTGAAGAAGCTCTAAAGATATGCAGAGTAGCAAATGTCTCACTTCAAATATCTCACCTCAAAGCCGGAAATCCTGCCAACTGGCACAAGGTTGATAATATGCTTAAGATGATTGAAGCATCCAAAAATTCTGGATTGCCTGTGCATGCTGATAGATATCCTTATATCGCTTATGGTACGGGGCTAAGCACATTCATTCCGCTTTGGGCAAGACAAGGTGATACAGATGATTTACTTGATAGATTGAAAGATAAATCAAAGATTAATGACATCGCTGACTATGCAAAAAGTAGAGCCGAAAGAATAGGCGGATGGAATAAAGTTATAATTAGCAGTTGCTTCACTGATGAGAATAAAAAGTATGAAGGCAAATCAATATCTGAAGCGGCAGATGAATCAAATCTTTCGGAATTTGATTTTATAAAGAATGTCATTATTCATGAGCGAAATAGAGTAAGCATAATCGGTTTTGCAATGAGTGAAGAAAATATTAGAAAAGTGTTGTCACATCCATTGGTGATGATTGGCTCTGATGGTAATGCAGTTTCACCAGTTGGTAAATTAGCTAAAGGCAAACCCCATCCACGTTATTATGGAACATTCCCAAGAGTACTAGGTAAATATGTCAGAGAAGAAAAGTTTTTCAGTTTGGCTGAAGGTGTCAAGAAAATGACTTCGATGCCTGCTGATAAATTGGGATTAACGGGAAGAGGATTAATAGGAAAAAATAAATATGCTGATTTAGTGATTTTTAATCCTGATAAAATTATCGATAAAGCAACTTTTGTGAATCCGCATCAGTTAGCAGTTGGTATTGATTACGTTCTGGTAAATGGAAAAGTTGCAATTGAAAAAGGTAAGCATAAAAATACAATGAGTGGAAAAATCATCAGGCATTTAGATTCATAATATTCTTTAATAAAGTTGACCTCGTTAAATGAAAATTCTAAAAAATATTGAAATAAGTATAGTAATCACGTTTTTATTTTTGTCATGTTCGAATGAACAGAGATCTTTGAAGATTGTAGATACAATTCTTAGTGATACATCGAGTTATTTTTATACCGACTTAAATCCATATAAAATTAAAAATACCAAATTACTTTCAGGAAGCGTATTCGCATCTAACGATTTTCCCTGAAGGCCAATCATGGCTAATTGATGGTTGGTATCCCAAGGACAAGGACTAACTTCTACATTTACTGAAAATGGATCTTCACCCTGTGGTTGAGG
>CAYXXW010000302.1:0-3942 GCA_964469115.1 uncultured Melioribacteraceae bacterium | reverse complement strand
TCCCCTCTGACATCATAATATATAAAGTCTTCATCATTAGATAAAAACTCTTTTCCATTTAAGAGAGTAGCTGTAATACTAATTGAACCCTTAATAACTTGTAACCCAAGTTCACCAAATCGTGAAATTATATCTTCCTTAACTTGACCTGTCATTCCAGGTTGCTGTACGCCCGAAAATATTGGGGTATGTGAGTATGGATCAGTTGGGAAAGCTCCGTAATTTTCAGGAGATTTGTAAATACCAATACCATCTTTAATATCGTAGTAAATTTCTTTTAACTTTTCTAATTCCACTTGTTCAGCATTAGTAACACAAGCATTATAAAATGTTTCTTTCACGGCTAACACAAGTTTGGAAACCATGTGCCAGTAAATACTTCCAAGCCCTTCGTATTTGTAAAATGTGCCGGATCTTCCTGTAAATGATTTGTGGTCAAAAAGTGATTCATAAATACTTAATACTTTTGATACCTCTTCTTCAAAGTCGGAATTTATTTCTATTCCACTTAACTCTGACAATTTTGTTTTTAATATTTTGGCATTTCTAAAATCACCTTTAAAATGATATTTGCCACTAATATCTTTTTTTACAATATCCTCATTTTCAATTTCAACTAACTTTTGTAATAGTTCTGATGATTTAAAGTCATCTGCTGATATAGTATTTTTTTCAACAAAAAACGGTAATTTCCTATTAGGATATAATATGTAACTATTTTGGTCTTCTCTATATAACTTACTTTCTCTAAGAGCTTCGAGTAATTGAATAGATTCAGCAGTCGATAAATAGCCTGAACTTAAAACTGCAACTTGACCTTCAAGCATTTCGTAAAGATTAGTTATTTTAATTTCGTCATTATCAAAAGAAATTAAATTATATGAGTGGTAGAGACTATCATCTCTTTTATTTTGAATTATTGTCTGATCTATATAGACTTTAACTAAATTGAGAAACTCAAGAATGTCATTTATATCTATATCACTTTTCAAATTTGAAAAACCGGAATTGTAAATTTTATTTCGGTATTTTTCCCCAGCAGTTCCTAACCCATGAAGTATTTCTTTCCGGTTCTTATCAGATATATTATTTACAATATTCTTATGTTGATTAAGCACTTGAAAAATCTCATGAAACAAATCACTAACTTCTTCACTAAAAGAAACAGAATGAATCTCACTATCAGAAAATAATTCAGTACAAAATGAAACGTATCTTCTCATATAATAAAGAGTGACCATTGAAACACCATAACCAACAAGAGCATTGTTAGCATCATTCCATTCTGGCCTTTGGGTATTCATCCAGATGCCTGCGCCTGGAATAAAATTGCTCACTTTTGATAATAATGTAACAAACAGCTTTTCAGCTAAATTTACTTGTAAAAGAGACCCGTTTTTATTTTTTAAGAATCTCTCATCTGTACCATTTTTGCTTTCATTTTCAATTATTTTATCATGTAATTCATAATCAAACTCTATTGTATTATGAGGATCAGCTATTAAATCGGCTAAACTGTTTAATTTATAAGGAACATTAGCATAGGAGTATATATCACTTGAAACTCTTATTTTTAGAGTAGAAGAATTATACTCTCTTGATAATTCAAGTAATTTCAAAAGATATATTATTTGATGATCACCCCAATAACCAATATTTGCCCATGGTGTATCTTCTTCGGGAACTTCCCAATCAAATCCCTCTCTTGTTACTCTGTACGGATTATAACCATCTGCTGTTGATGCATTTATAAATTTTGTTATCATTGCCTCCAGATATTCCGGAAATGATAATGCTAAAGCTTCCCAATTCTGAAACAGATCACGCCAATTACCTTGGTAGTTCAGTATCTTTTCATTTTTATAATTTTTTATATCAATTGAAAATCTATTCCAAGGTCGACTTGGATCGCCGTGTCTTCGACTAAATGTTAATGGAAGATACTCTAATGATAGTTTTATAAATTCTGGATCACCTTGTTCTTGAATTTTTTTCTTAAGATCTACATATGATAATTTTGCATCAATTGAGTTTAAAAATTCTTCATATTTTTTACGTATTCTTTTGTTGGTCGATTCTAGAAATAAAATAAAATCAGATTTATCAATAGTATATGAATCATCAAAAATACCGCCGCGCATAGTATTAAAAAGAACATTAGAGAAATGCCTTGCAGTCCCAAGTCGGTCTGAACTTAATTGTAATCCATCGGCTGAAGCTATAATTTTTACTAATCTGTCAGTTCCCTTTTGAATGTCTTTTTCAACAATAGTTTTAACATTAGTATTATTGGAAATTAGATTCTCTATTTTCGCTATTGAGGCTAAATCCTGATTAATCTCAGAGACAATTATCCAATCTTTTGTTTCTCCAGAGTTGAGTGAAATACTACTATTTATAAAATAAGCTCCCCTTACAGCTTTTATATCTAACTCATTTTTTATATCATTACCTGATCTGAATTCATTTAACTGCCTTGATGAGAGAAGATACTTATTAACCTTTATTCCTGATGACCACACTGAAGTTGCTTTTAAAGATTCACTTGGTTCTGCTTTATCGGAAGGTATTGAGCTTAAAGAATAGGTTCCCATTCCAAATTCCTGAACAAGCTCATTTTTTTTATACCCATCCAAAAGTGTACTCAATTCCGTTTGAAACTGTTGATAGACACCGAACGGAAGGATGTTTTGTATCCCATCTAAAATATTTATCTTAATTGAATTATTACCAATATATTTTATCTGAGAATTCTTAACAAAACCATAATCTTCGCTAGTGAGCCATGTATAACTAAAATTAACTCCAAGATCCAAATTCTCTTCTACGAATTTTATTTTATTGCCAGGAATATTTTTATAAATGCTGCGTTTAATTTTGTAAAGATTTTTATGGCACGAGGAAAAGGGTTCCCATAAATACGTTGTATCATCCTTAGTAAGATGTAAAACTGATTTACTTCCTGTTGTTTCATGAGAAGTATGAATAATATCGTCAGTGTAATAAGGGAAAAGAGCATTATCGGGATTTTTCCTTCCAGCGGTTAAACCACCGTTACTTGATATAAACATCCAATGATCAGAACTGCTAACTATACTCATAAAAAATGGAGTCATTTTATCATAATTTGAAATTTTATAAAAAGTCTCTCCATTTATTTTACAATAATTTCCTTTTACAGGTTCTTTATTAATTTTTATTTCTTGATTTCCTATTAACAAATTTTACAGTTCCTTTTATCTTATTTATAAATTGGTGAAGTTGGCTCATCAGTTAGTAATTCAGGATACAATTTATGCATTGCCAGTTTTGCTTTTCTTCCTGCCGTAAACAATCCCCAATACCCTTCAGTGCCGGTTCCTTTCCAAGGTTCATCAAAAGCTTCGAACCAAAAAACAACTACATTATTTGCTTTCGACCAATTTATAAGATCGTTAAAATATTTTACTTGTTTTACTTCATCACCGGCTTTGGGTATATGTAAATCTCCTTCAGTATAAGTCGCCCAACCAGCTTCGGTTATAATTATTTTTTTATTTGGAATTAAGGTTGTTAGATTATCATATGTATCTGTAGTAACCTTCATTGCATTATCAATATCTACATTTCCCCAAATTGGATAAATGTGGACTGCTAAAAAGTCAACAGCTTCAATAACTTTAGAACTTTCTTCTAAATTGATCCAATAGTCCCATGAATCGGCTGTTGTAACCGGAACTTTTACTTTTGATTTAACTTCTTTTAAATAAGCAACCATTATATCAGCTGGGACTTTATGATCACTCCAATGAACTTGCGATTCATTCCCTACATTAACAGCTACAACTATATTCTCATATTTATTAGCTAATTCAATCCCTTTTTTTATTTGAATACGATTTTCTGAATTACGTTCAGGTTCAGCATACAACCATATTCCCAACATAACTTTAATATTTATTT
>CAYXXW010000301.1:0-3976 GCA_964469115.1 uncultured Melioribacteraceae bacterium | reverse complement strand
AATAAATTACTTTCTACCCAATGATGGTCATATAAGACTGAAAGTATATAATATGCTTGGTATTGAAATTACTGAGCTTGAAAATGGATTTCAAAAAGCTGGAGTGCATTCATATAATTTTGATGCTGCAAAATACGCAAGTGGTGTTTATTATTATGAGTTTAAGTTTAAAAACAGTATTGAAACCAGAAAGATGTTATTATTAAAATAAATTTTATGTCTTTATTCTCCTAAAATCATCGGAGAAGTAATAATAATAAATCCAATTATAACTTGAGTCTTGTTTTATATCATTTCTATTAACAAATAAAATTTGTATTTATTTAAGATAAATTATTCACAAAATATCAGTTTATGAAATTTCTGTTCCCAAAAATATTAAAGAATATATTTTTATTTATTTTCATTCTTATTCAAACTACTTACTCATTAGCAGTTGCTCAGGGAAATGATAATATTCAGCTATCACATAAGCATGGATTTTATTATGAGCCTTTTACGTTAGCTCTAGCTGTCCAGGATCTAAATGCCCAAATATGCTATACTCTTGATGGAACTAATCCATTTTATTCACCAAATTCCATTAAAGGAAATTCAACTCTTACTATAGAAATTAATCCTGCAAATATTATGAATCGTGATTATGCTCCAGGTGTAATTATGAGAGCATGTGTGGTGCATTCTGATACATTAGTTGGAGAAGTCATTACTCAAACATATCTTTTCCCGAATAGTATTTTATTAATGTCTAGAGATAATATACTGCCAGGTTCTAATTGGTTAAACTATAATAGTGGACATGATATTAGTTATGGATTGGATCCAGAAGTTTATAACAATCCCCTGTATTCATCTCAAATGCAATCAGCCTTTCTATCAATCCCAACAATATCATTGGTTACTGATTTAGGTAGTCTCTTTAGCCCCGATAGCGGAATATATGTAAATGCTCTTTTTCATGGGGAAGAGTGGGAAAGAGCTGCTTCAATAGAATTGTTGAATCCAAATGGATCAGAAGGATTTCAAGAAAATTGTGGAATTAGAATCCGTGGAGGTTGGAGTCGCCATTATGATAATCCCAAACATGCTTTTAGAGTTATTTTTCGAAAAGAGTATGGTGCTGGTAAGTTGAAATATCCTTTATTTGATGATAAAGGAACTGATGAGTTTGATAATATTGATTTAAGAACAGCTCAGAATTACTCCTGGTCATTTTATGGGAATGCTGAGAATACATTTTTAAGAGAAGTTTTTTCGAGAGATACTCAAAGAGATATGAACCAACCATATACAAGAAGTAGGTTTTATCATTTATTCATAAACGGTACATATTGGGGATTATATCAATCGCAAGAACGATCTGAAGCTTCTTATGCAGAAACTTATTTTGGTGGGAATAAAGAAGATTATGATGTAATAAAAGTTGATGTTGGTGAAAATTTTGATATTTACCATGTTGAAGCTACTGATGGAAGTTTGCAAAAATGGAAAGAACTATGGGATGCTGGTGAAATTGGATTTGGCAATGATGAACTTTACTATCAAGTTCAAGGATTAAATTTAGATGGTACAACTAATACATCATACGAAAAATTATTGGATGTTGAAAATCTAATTGACTACATGATAATAACTTTTTTTGTCGGTGATTTTGATGGGCCAGTTTCGGCATGGAGAGGAAATGAAAGTCCGAATAATTTTTATGCGATTTATAATAGGGTAAACCCAGATGGATTTAAGTTTTTTAGACATGATGGTGAACACACGCTATTCAATCGTGATTGGGGAATTGATAGAACTGGTCCATTTGGTGCCGGTCAAAATTTCTTAGATTCTAATCCTCAATGGATACATCAAAAACTATCAGAAAATAAGAATTATAGGCGTCGTTTTGCGGATAGAGTTTATAAACATTTTTATAATAATGGCGCTTTAACATTAAATAAAGTTATTGAAAGAATAGAAAAAAGAAAAGCAGAAATTGAAACTGCAATTATTGCTGAATCTGCAAGATGGGGAGATTCTAAAAGAGAAGAACCGCGCACTAAGGCAGATTGGGAGAATGAAATTAATTTTATTCTTAATAATTATTTACCAAGTCGTTCAGAGATTGTTTTAAGCCAGCTGATTAATAAGAATTTATTTTTTACAACTTCAATACCAGAATTTAATTTACATGGTGGAATAGTTGAGAAAGGCTTTGATGTTGAACTTAGTTTAGATATTGGAAGTATATATTATACAACAGATGGGACAGACCCTTTGATTCCATTTAGTAGTGAGGAAGGAGATTTTAGCAAAGAAGTTATTTCTGCATCAGCAATAAAAACGGTGAAAATACCTACGAGTGATATTGGTACAACATGGTATCAAAATTTAAGTTATAATGATGATAGCTGGTTTGTGGTGAATAGTCAGGTTGGTGGAATTGGATATGACGATAATGGAACTAACACAAGCTTTATTGGATTCAATACTAAACAATATATGCATGAATCCGGCAGCAACCCGAATACTTCATGTTATATAAGATTTCCATTTAACATTACTGCTCAAGATATAGCTGAAATAAATTTTATGAATCTTGATATGCGATATGATGATGGATTTGTTGCCTACATAAACGGAGAGAAAGTTCTTGTGGTAAATGCTCCAACTAATCCAGTTTGGAATTCTACTTCGTTAACTTACATTAATTCAAACTCTGTAGAAAGATTCAGCATATCTGATTTTATTAGCAACTTAAATGCTGGAGAAAATTTGTTAGCTATTCATGGGCTAAATACTTCAATTCAAAGTTCTGATTTTTTAATTCTTCCTGAATTGATTATTGGAAAACAGAGTAATTCTGGTTCAATTTCTCCAAGTGCAAAATTATATGATTCCCCAATAAATATATCTGAGACAATAACAATTAAAACTCGAGGATTGGTTGGTGAAGAATGGAGTGTATTAAATAGTGCTAAATTTCTAGTTGATGAAGAATTATCTTCATTAAAAATAACTGAGTTACACTATCATCCATTAGATGAAATAGTTGGAATTGATACCATTAGTGGAAGGCAATATGAATTCTTGGAATTGAAAAATACCGGTGATGTTCCTTTAACTCTTACGGGTTCGAAATTCACTAATGGCATTCAATTTGAATTTCCTCAGAGTACAATAATTAACTCTGGTGAATTTGTTTTGATATCATCAGACACAACTTCTTTCGAGGATAGATATAGGCTTACTGCTGATTTTGAGTACGAAGGAAACTTGGATAACGGGGGAGAGAGAATCACTTTAGAAAATCCAGTAGGGGATACAGTTTTTACATTTAAGTATAATGATAAATCACCATGGCCGGAAGAAGCAGATGGAATTGGTTATTCATTAGTCTCTAAAAGATGCAAACCGGTTGGGAACCCTAATGATGTTGATTACTGGTCATTGTCGGGAGGAATTAATGGTTCGCCAATGCAAGATGATGTTGTCTCTGATGTTTTCAAACAAGGAAATAGTATCCCGGAAGAATATTTTTTGTATCAAAATTATCCAAATCCATTCAATCCAACAACCACGATTAAATACTCAATATTACATCAATCATATGTTACACTAAAAATATTTGATATTTTAGGCAGACAAATAGAATTATTGGTAAATGAAATTCAATCATCTGGAAATTATGAATTTAAATTTGATGCCAAAATACTTTCAAGTGGAGTGTACTACTATCAACTAAAATCCAATAGCTTTATCCAGACGCGGAAGATGGTAATACTAAAATAATTTTTACTCTAAATTGTGTAGATATTGTTTAGAACGTTTGTAAGACATTATTCTATAAGGGTAAGAGCGGAGAGTAGCACAATCTCCGTCAATATTAAAAACAACCTCTAATGAGCAAAAAGCTAATCTTCCAATAATCTGATGACCAGAAGGTGTCCAGCAGAATAGAGGATATAAAACTTAGATCAAGCTTTATACC
>CAYXXW010000300.1:0-3997 GCA_964469115.1 uncultured Melioribacteraceae bacterium | reverse complement strand
TAGAATTAATGATGAGCCCAATTTATATGGAATGGGTACAACCCTGAGTT
The DNA here is from genome assembly GCA_964469115.1 of uncultured Melioribacteraceae bacterium. GTDB lineage: Bacteria > Bacteroidota > Ignavibacteria > Ignavibacteriales > Melioribacteraceae. The sequence continues at coordinate 3,947 of CAYXXW010000300.1, read as the reverse complement.
GTGTTCTCATTAATAAAGATAATTATGTTTGGGGAAATATTGGTGATAGCAGGGTTTGCCTTTTTACCAAAGGAGAATTTCACCAAATAACCAAAGATCATTCTTTCGTTGAAAAATTTGTTTTATATGAAGATGAGATACAGTCAAGAGATATGATTGATAATTATAGTCATATTGTTACTCGGTCACTTTGTTATGACAAGGACGAACCCGACATATTTCCAATGGAAGCTCCTTATGAAAGACTTAATAAAGGAGAAGGAATTCTAATATGTTCCGATGGACTTCTTACTACTACAAATGATAATCAAAATTTAATTTTTAATAAATATTTAATGGAGTCAGATAGCTTAAGTAAGTTTATCGATAAGTTAATCTCATATGCTTACAAAGCCGGCTCGAATGATAATATCACTTGTATATCTCTATGGAAAGATTGGGATGAGAGAGAACAGAAAATACCAACTAAATAATATACAATGCAGAATTCATTTAAAGGTATAAGACTTCCTCGGAAAAGATTTAGCAAGTGGAAAATATATTTATCAACTAAGAGCCAATGAATTTATTCACTCTAAAAAATGTTGATGATAAAATAATTTTATTAGAAATCCCGCAGTTTTGTTGCGGGAATTTTATTTGATAGTGTTTTTTAACATAGGAGGCCGCAAATAAATAGTAAATAATTTCGATTGACTTTTTTGCGAATACAATTATATTGTACTATATCTTTATAAAATAATTTCACTCCTTGAGAGAAACGTTCAGTAATATTCTATAGAACTTTCTCTCCCACAAGCATTGTGCTTCTCCCAAGGTTTGCTAAATCCAATTTTTTATTTCGCTTTTAAAATTTAAGTTCATTTTTGGAGCTTTTTGATTGGATGCAACAAATTTCCTATAGTTTGGGACGATTGTCCCAGATTTTCTTCCAAATAGACCCTACAATGATATTGGTAAAGAATTCATTTAACGGAGAAAGTGAAATTATATTCTGCACTTATTGATGAGAGAATAAAATAGGATAAACAAGATTGAAATTTTTGTCGTGGTATTTTTACCACTCAAAAATTCAAATTAATAAATAGTAAAGAAGAATGATTTAATTAAGTAATTACTTATTAAGTACTTAGAATAGTTTCTATGAAAAATAAAGTTTTAATTTAAGATGGCATAAGAATTGTGAGACAATTAAAGAAGAAATTTTTAACTAAAATCCTTCTTTGAAATTATGTGCTGTAGCTATAATACATATTATTATTACAAATTCCTTGTGATACTCGAAGAGTTAAAAACAAGGTCAATGCTTTATGCAAACCAACAAAAGCACCAACAATTAAAACCCGTCTTTAAAAATTACTTATACATTTTACTGTTAGTCTTTGCCAGCACAGTATTTGGCCAGCGAAAAGATCTCCGTTTCGAACACCTAACAACAAAGGAAGGATTGCCCCAAGGTTATGTAACTTCAATAACACAAGATAAATTTGGCTTCCTTTGGTTTGGGACACAAAATGGTTTAGTTAAATACGATGGGTATGGCCTTAAAGAATACAGGAATATACCAGGCGATACTAATTCTATTTCGGATAACTGGATTGCGAAAATAGCTGTTGATAACGAAAATAATCTTTGGGTCGGAACCGGAGGGAAGGGTTTATCAAAAATAACTCCAGCTGAAAAGATCGTTAGATATCCTTTTAACGTAAATGACGGAAAAGGTCTTAATGCCAGTTTTGTAAGCGACATATTGATTGATAAAGATGGAGTTCTATGGTTTGCAACAACAGGCGGAGGATTATCGTGTTATAATAAGAAAACCAATAAATTTAAATACTACATTAACCTTGAAAACGAACTCAATTCGTTAAGCGACAATAATACTTCAATACTTTTTGAAGACTCAAAAGGATTTATCTGGATTGGAACAAGGAGTTCCGGATTAGATAGATTTGATAAAGAAAGAGAATCCTTTAAAAACTATAGTAATATTGAACATGATAAATCGAGTTTAATTTTTAATCGAGTGTCATCAATTTGTGAAGACCGGAAAGGTAATTTGTGGATTGGAACATACGGCAAAGGACTTGACATGTTTGATCCTATTACCGAAAAGTTTTCGCATTACAATCCAAGAAACTCAAAGACCTATGGTTTGTCGGATAGTCTTATATCAAGAGTCTATGTTGATTCAGATGAAAACTTGTGGGTGGGAACGGATGATAACGGCATTTATTTATATGACGAACAACATAATTACTTTCACAATTTCTCGCCTAATCTTGAGGATCCGACTTCAATAGGAGACAACAGGATATGGAGTATATATGAAGATAGGTTGGGAATTATTTGGTTCGGTGGATTTACCGGAGGGTTAAGCAAATATGATAAAAATAAAAATTGGTTCGCCCATTATAAAAGCATTCCCAATAATCTCAATAGTCTAAAAGATAAATTTGTAAAAGCCATCATCATTGATAAAAATAACAAATTGTGGATTGGACATAATAAAGGCATTACTATAATAAACCGGAATACAAACGAGTATAGCCATTTATTAGAAAATATAGATAAATCAAAAAATACATTAGTGAGAGCACTTTGTGAAGATACCGATGGTTCAATATGGGTAGGAACTTGGGGAGATGGTTTAATAAATTACAATCCGAACACGGGAAAAATTAGAAACTATTTATCAGATCAGGAGGATAGTCTTTCCTTGTCAGGTAATCTTGTACGCAATATTTATCTGGATACAAAAAATCAACTCTGGATCTGTACTACCGATGGATTAAATAAATTTGATAGAAAACGTAATCATTTTGAGGTATTTAAGAATAATCCGAATGATAGTAGTTCTTTGAACAATAACTTACTTTATAAAGTAATAGAGGATTCATTTGGAGATTACTGGATTGGAACAGCAGACGGTCTTGTTAGATTTAACTCAAGTTCTAAAAAATTCGAAACATTTTTACATTCACCTGAGAATTCGGGAAGCATTTCGGACGATAGAATAAGAGCTATTTATACTGACTCAAAAGATCGTTTGTGGATTGGGACTTTTGGGGGAGGGCTAAATAAATTTAATTATCAAGATAATACATTTACTTCATACACTACAAAAAATGGTTTGGCGAATGACGTTGTATATGAGATTGTTGAGGACGACAGCTCTAATTTATGGCTCAGCACAAATAATGGACTTTCTCTTTTAAATACAAAATCAGAAACTTTTAGAAACTATTCAATTCAAGATGGATTACAGGATAATGAGTTTAATGGCGGTGCATCTTATAAAAGCTCAGATGGCGAGATCTTTTTTGGCGGTGTAAACGGAATGAATACATTTCGTATTGAAGATGTAACTAAAAACAATACCTGTATACCATCCTTAGTTATCACTGAATTTACAATCTTGAATGAACCAGTTGCTCCAATTACTCATCCAGAAATACTTAGTGAAAACATAAATTCAGCTCCCGGTATAATACTTAACCACGATCAAAACTTTATAACCTTTGAGTTTGCTTCTCTTAATTTCTCAATCCCAAAGAAAAATAAATATAAATATTTATTAAAAGGTCTGGATGAAAAATGGAACTTTACTACATCAAAAAAGAGATTTGCAAATTACACTAATCTTAATCCGGGGGAGTATACATTTATAGTTTCAGCAGCCCATGAAGACGAAGTGTGGCATGAAAATGGAATATCTTTATCAATAACCATTCTACCGCCTTGGTGGTTTACTTGGTGGGCAAACACAATTTATCTGATTGCTGTTGTTTTTCTTATTGTAATGGGAGCTTTTTTTCAAAGGAAAAGATTAAGAGTAAAAAATGAATTCAGATTAAAAGAATTAGAAAATGAGAAATTAAAAGAAATCTATCAAATGAAATCTAAATTTTATGATAATATTTCACATGAATTTAGAACGCCCCTCA
>CAYXXW010000299.1:0-4003 GCA_964469115.1 uncultured Melioribacteraceae bacterium | reverse complement strand
CCCCACTTCTCTATGTTTTATAATTGAACTATTAGAGGTATGCACATACTCAATTGGTGATGCAACAACAATTATCTGGCATGGATTTGATTGATTATGATAATCAATTATAGCATCTAATGTTGTAGATTTACCAGAACCGGTAATTCCCGTTATTAGTGATAGCCCAAACTTAATATAGCTGTGATTCATTGCCTGCAGTGCATATGGCTGAAATCCGAAAGATTCAATTGATCTTAGTTTTGATGATATGGCACGCATATTTAATGTTAAGCTATCAAGATCAAAATAAACGTCTGCTCTAAATCTAACATTTAAGTTTTTCTGATCATGTCTGAACGTATAACTGAAATCTAAATTTCTGTTAACTATCAAATGTCTGTGTTGATTTTTATTCAAAAGAACAGCAATTAGGGTAGTTGCTTCATCTAACTTTAAGTTAGGTAAGTCTTGAACTCTCTTTTTAATACCTTGTACTCTAAACCAAATATAATTTACAGTTCCAGCTCCTCCAATTTCAATATCAGAGGCCTCTCTATCTACCATAACTGTTAAGACATGATTGAAAAAAGTCAAAAGGATCTCTTTTTCTTCAAGTGCAAATCCCTCAGCTTTTTCCACGATATAGTTGGTTCTATCGGGACCGTGGATCCCCTTCGGAATTGTTTTTGTAAATTTTGAGAGTAATTCTAGTGCTTCATTAATCATTTTATCTTCTTTTCTTTATTTCTATTCTTCCATTGTTGAGCTAATTACTTCTTGTATTGACGTTAATCCTGCTTTTACTTTCTCTAAACCATTTTCTCTTAAATTTAAAGTGCCGTCCTTTCTTGCTTGAACTCTAATCTTTTCTTCATCAACTTCATCACCAGCGCTAACTATTATTTCTCTAATTTGTTTAGTAAAATAAAGTGCTTCATGTACTGCCAATCTTCCTTTATAACCTGTTTTATTGCATTTTTCACAACCAACTGCTTCATATACTTCATAGTTTTTCCATTCTTCAATATTTAATCCTGCTGCAATCATTTCAGCTTCATCAAATTCTGTAACTTTTTTCTTACAATTATCACATAATTTTCTTACTAGTCTTTGAGCAACAATAATATTAATTGCATAAGCTATAAGAAAAGGCTCTACCCCCATTTTGTAAAGTCTTGCTACTGCACTGGGAGCATCATTAGTATGAAGTGTTGAAAATGTTAAGTGACCGGTATTAGCAAGTTTAACGGCAGTTTCAGCAGTTTCTTTATCTCTCATCTCACCAACAAGAACTATATCGGGATCGTGACGCAAGATAGCTCTTATCGCCTGCTCAAAATTCATTTTATGACCTATCTTAAGCTGTCTTGCACCTTCAATAACGTACTCAACGGGATCTTCAACTGTTAACACATTTACTGTTGGATCAATTACTTGATAAAGAGCTGCAATTAATGTTGTACTTTTACCACTACCAGTTGGTCCAGTTAAAATTACCATTCCTTGCGGTTGATTTATTGCTTTTTCAAAAGCTTTATTTGCATAGCCAACTAAACCAAGTTTGCTTAAATCCCTAATAACATTTCTATCATCTAAAATTCTAATTACAATACTTTCAAATTTGTTTTTAAGTTCTGTACCAACCATTGGTAACACAGAAACTCTGAAACGAATTATATAATTATCAATTTGTCTTTGAATAAAACCATCTTGTGCTCTTTCTCTTTCAAATCTATCCAACCCTCTAGCTCGATCTTTTACAACAGCCATAACAGCTTCCGGCAGAGTATTGTCTTGAACATACCAGCGGGCTAATTTACCATCTTCTCTAAAATGAATCTCAGTTCTCTTTCCGCTTGTTGGGAAAATGTGAAGATCACTTACACCTCTTCTAACGCCCTCTACTAATGCTCCTTCAATTAAATTAACTAAAGCACTTTTGTTTATCTCCGAATCTAATTGTTCTTCCGAAAGAGATGAATCATCGACATCCATTTCCATTAGTTCATCAGAGGATTCAACCATCTGCAAGAACTCATTTTGTTTTGGAATTAAAATTTCAACTAATCTATTGTAATCTTTTTTCTTTATGAAATTCAGTTCATACTTTTTTGCTTTTAGGGCATATGCAATTTTTGTTAGTGCTCTATCAGTAGGGTCTATAGCGGCAAGAATTAATTTGTCCTTGAATCTTTCATCATACTTAAAAGGTAAGACCTTATGCTTCAACAATAAACTTTTTACATCCTCTCCAGCTTCATTAAGAATTGCTTGAAGTGGTTTTATTCTTTCATCTGTAAATTCTTCTGGATTAAATGTTATTTCTTTAAATGCATATAGAATGGCTATCTCTTTAAAAACGACATCATGATCAAAGCCAAAATCTTGAACTAGAATCTGACCCAAATTACGCTTTGCACCATTGAGATCTTTTTCTTTAGCTTCAAGCGCCTCTTGCAATATTTCAAGATCGATTATACCCTTCTTTAATAAAAGGTAACCGACCTTATCCGTCATTTCTAGTTTTTCTTCTACCATATTATCTAGGTCTTTCCCTACATCACCGGAGGTTTAGGATTTATTGTTGCTGTTTCTGCTGAAACTAATGTTAAACCAATCATTACAATCATTATAAACATTGCAATAAAAACTTGAATCATTTCTATCACATTTTTTAACCTGAACACTGTTTCACTCTCATAATAATTTGCCAGCTGATATGCAGTATTTTTTATTGTTCCGGTTTCTTCACCGGAATGGAATCTTGAAATTGCTGTGTGCGTAAATATGCCGCTCGCTTCCAGTGCATCCGTAAGTCCAACACCTTTACTTACCATCAATGGAATCGAGACATTTTTAATTTGACTTTCAAAATAAGTGTTACCTGTGGCTTCAGCTGCAATTCTTATTGGCTCTATACTATCAGCGGAACCTGTGTAAAGAGTATAAAATACCCTACAAAAAACTTCAATATTTGTTTTGTGAATCAATGAGCCCATTATCGGCATCTTCATCATATATTGATCAGTTAATAATCTTCCCTTTTCAGTTTTAGAAAATCTCCAAAATACAATTGGAGGAACAAGAAATAGCAAAGTAAGCAAGATGGGATTTGCCATTATAAAATCACTTAAATCCAAAGTTGCTGCAGTCATTGGAGGTAATGGAATATCAAATTTCAAAAACAACTTTGCAGTTTCCGGGAATATATAACCGACATAAAAAAGTACTGCAAGTAAAAGAATAAAAACAGTAATCAACGGTGTAATTAAAGCACTTCGCATATCTTTCTTAAATTGCAGCTGTCTTTCTAAGAACTTTGCGGTTGCTCTATAAATTTCAGTCATATTACCACTTTTAGATGCCAGTCCGAGCATATATGAAGTGAATTTTCCAAAAATATTTTGGTACTTCATATAAACTTGCTCACTATCAGCCCCTTTTTTAAGCTCATTATTAATTTGCTTAATTGTTTCTCTTAGGGCTTTATTCTCAAGATCATTTGAGAGTAATGTCATTATTTCATTATAAGGTAGTTTTTGTTCCAGTAACTCAGCGCTTATCTTTACAAATGAAACAATTTCTTGTACAGGGGGCTTCATACTGAATTCAAATAGTTTTTTATTAACAGAAACTACTTGATATCCAAGTTTGGTGAGCGCATTATTTACTTCAGCTTTATTAAATGCTTTTTGCTCGCCTTTAAAAGGTTTTTCGTCCCCTTTTCGTACTTTATATAGATAGGTGGATTTTTTTTCAACTGATTTCGTTTTAAGACCATGCTTTTCAACAAGCTCTTGAATTTTCTTTTTGCCAAGGGTTGCTGTTGGAGCACTAATTGTCCCGGTTATAGATTGACCGTTGGTTTTTATAGCATTAAAACGAAGTTCTATCATGATTTTTTAGTATTTAATTTAGATTAAGTAAAGGCTAATAAAACTTTTTTTGTTGCTTTATTAGCCTTATCAATGAACTAGATTTACAATTATATAAATCGATAATTTAATCCAAAAGTTTAGTT
>CAYXXW010000298.1:0-4004 GCA_964469115.1 uncultured Melioribacteraceae bacterium | reverse complement strand
GAACGAAGAGGAGTGAAATGGGTGTGGAATTAGTTATTTATTCGGATAGAATGCTACAACTATCTCATTGCCGCTAAACATTGAAACTTAGAAATTAAACAGATCGATATGTTTAGGTAAGTTATCTATATGATTTGGCTGTATGTACATTTCATTCTTTTATTATTATCTCCTGATATAAATTTATGATCGGATCCATTTTTAAACTAAAACTTACAATTATGAAAAAGACATTATTTATTTCGTTAATTTTATTGGCAAGCTTACAATTATTTAGTCAAACGAAGCAAGAGAAAATTAATAAGTTTGTTGCTATCGTAAACTCTGAGGAGAATACAAATAAATCATTTGACAATATGTTGCAGTTCATGAAGCAACAGAGTTCACAAGACTTAACACAAGAACAACAGGACGAATTATATACTTTCATGGTAGCTGAAATGAAAATAATTAGCAATAAAGCTTTTACAGAATTTTATCCTGAGGTTTATGATAAGTATTTCAGCGAAAAAGATATTGATGAGTTTTTAAAGTTTTATCAATCGCCTTCCGGTCAAAAATTTCTAAAGGTATCACCGGATATTCAGAACGAATTTATCCAAAACTACATGTCTATGCAAGTTCTATCTTTACAGAAAAAAATTGAACAGAAGAAAAAGGAGATAACAGAGAGGTAAATTAACTAGTTAGTCCATAATCTGAATCATTTAGGGGCTCCGTTTTCAGTAGATGACTTTCATTATGAAAAAAGTACATAAAGCTATATTGCATATTTCCCTTTGGCTATTTGTGTTTGTCCCTTTTGGGGGAGCCCCAATAATTCTATTTAACCAGAATAAAGAATACATTGAGCAAATGATGCCATCTTTCAATTATGATCTAGAAGTCATTATTTGGCAGATGTCTATTGGTTTAGTTGAATTCTTAATTGTTTTTTATGTATTCTATTTTGTAATTCTTAATCTCCTAAAAAAAACACAACAAGGATGGAAAAATATCTGCCTGTCATTTTTCGTCTTTGCACTATTAGTAATGCAAAGATGGTTTTGGGGATTTTTACCAGCTCTTAATACTGAAGAATTATCATTTGTAGAAAGGTTAACAACTATTTCAGTTAATCAGAGCTCCATTTCTATTGCAGTTGTACTCATACAAGGTGGATTAGCATTAGTTTTCAAAACTGTGATATCATATTTTGATGAAAGAAGAAAAAGAAAAGAACTTGAAACGATAAACTTGAAGAGCGAATTAAGCATGCTTCGATCTCAGGTAAACCCTCATTTTCTTTTTAATACTCTAAATAATATAGATTCACTAATAAATAATAATCCAAAAGAAGCATCTGAGCTGTTAATAAAACTTTCTGATGAAATGCGATACATGTTGTATGACTCCAACACAGAAAAGATTGAAATTGCATCAGAATTGAATTTTCTAAATAACTATATTTCGCTTCAAAAGATTAGAATCAATCACAAAGATCCGATACTTGTTAGTACGGAATTAGATAATCAAAAAGAATTAATACCTCCAATGTTATTCTTACCTTTGGTAGAGAATTCATTTAAGCATGGCAGATTTAATAGTAATGATGATAGAATACAACTCACTCTAAAGTTGAAAGATCATAATCTATTTTTCAAGATTTCAAATCCGCATGACCCAGATCTTAATTCTGTTGATTCTCACAAAGGATTGGGGCTTAACCTTGTAAAAAGAAGATTTGATCTTATTTTTCCAAATACACATAAATTTGAAATCAGAAAAGATAAGTATATTTTCGAAGTAGAATTCTCAATAGATCTAAATGAAGCTTACATGTATCATAATTGAAGATGAACCATTAGCAACAGAAAAGCTATTGCGTTTCGTTGAACAGCTTCCTTTATTGGACCTTCAATGTGAATTTGATAGTGCTTTAGAAGCGTTATCCTATTTAAAAGAAAATCAAGTTGATTTAATATTTCTTGATATACAAATGAAAGGATTTAACGGAATCCAATTTCTGGAAACTATCAATCAAAGTCCAAGTGTCATAATAACTTCTGCATACGATCAATATGCACTTAAGTGCTACGAATTTAGGGTAGATGACTTCTTGTTGAAACCATATTCTTTTGAGCGCTTTGTTAAATCTGTTAATAATGTAGCAGAAATCAGAGCTAGGCAGTTACAAGATAAAAGTAGTTACCAAAAAGATTCAATTTTTGTAAATACAGAGTATCGTCTGGAACGAATTGAATTGAAAATGATATTATACATAGAAGGGATGAAAGATTATCTCAAAATAGTTACATCCGACAAAGCTATACTTACTCTTCAAAGCTTTAAAGGAATTCAGGAATTACTGCCACCTGAAGAATTTGTCAGAGTACATAAATCATTTATAGTAGCTATAAATAAAATGGAAAATATTGAACGGAATAGAATCAAATTTGGCGAGATACTAATTCCAATAAGTGATACATATAGACATGAATTCTATAGAATGATAGACAAACAAAACAAAAGCTAGAATAATTCAATAAATAACTACGCGGATAGGGTTATCCTTCGTTTTAAACTGCAGAGGACACAGTGGCATAATACAGCTGAACGTAAGACACCAGGCTTATGTAGCTTATATGAAAATTGATAAAAAACTTGCTAAACAATAGATAATGATCTATATTTGTATTAACAGTACTCGCCACGCTACCCATCAGAACAGCGTCCCAGGGCGGGTCTTTTGCTTTTATATACCTGTATATTCAATTAACATCAAACTGACAAGCAATTGATTTACAAGAAAGTACCGTTATCAATAGAAGAACAAATCGTACAACTTGAAAAGCGTGGTTTAGAGATAAAAGATAAAAACCTAGCACGGAAATATTTCATTAATGTCGGATATTACAGACTATCAGGATACTGGTGGTCAATGCAGTCTGACAAAATCAAGCATTTATTCAAGGCTAATAGTAATTTCGAAAATGTTTTATCAATCTATAATTTTGATCGTGAGCTGAGATTGTTGCTATTTGATATTATAGAAAAGATTGAGATTGCATTAAGAACGAAAATGGTATATTATTTATCCCATGAACTTGATCCCTGGTGGTTTGAAAATGTTAAATACTCGAAGAGTCCAATTGCACATGCAAAGAACTTAGAATCAATAGATAGAGAGCTATTTTACACAAAGGAAACATTTATCAAAGAACATTATGCCAAGTATAGCTTGGATACTAGGAGACCTCCTGCATGGAAAACTCTGAATGTGCAATCATTTGGCTCTATTTCAAAACTTTATGGTAATCTTATCAATTCTATAGAATCAAAAGATAAAATTGCCAAGGATTTTGGAACTGTAAATAAAACATACTTACCGAGTTGGCTTCAAAGTATCGCTCAAATACGAAACATTTGTGCACACCATGGTAGGATTTGGAATAAAAATCTGCCAGGACGACCAAAGCTTCTAAAAGCCCCACCAAATAATTGGTTAGTTAATGTCCCAACTCCTGCAGAGCATCACAAGTTATACATACACATCTGCTGTATGAAATATATGGCAGATACTATTGATGAATCGAACCACCTTGCAATAAAATTCAAGAATCTTTTTACTAAGTACCCGAATATCGATAAAGCCGCATTAGGATTTATCGATGGATGGAGTAACGAACCTCTCTGGAAATAAATGACTATGGGTAATTCCCTTAAATGAGAATACCATATTACTACAAATAATACTTTTGCTACATAATCGAAACATCGGATTGAGTAAGACATTCAATTATTATTCGCAAAAGATTAATGGCCGTACAAGTGTATTGCAAACTGAGGTACGAATTTGCAAATACTCTTGTGTGTGGTGGCAAAAAGGGTAGGGGAAGAAGAACGAGAATGGGAGAGAATGGGCAATTGAGCAATAGATGCTTTTGTAAATTATTAAGTCAAAAGGAGATATTGCGAGATTTCGGGAAGGGGAGCGGCTATTTAATATAATGACTAATTATGGG
>CAYXXW010000297.1:0-4006 GCA_964469115.1 uncultured Melioribacteraceae bacterium | reverse complement strand
TTATTAAAATAAAGAACCTCAAAAGTAGCAAGAAAAAAGCCTCCCAAAAGTACCGCTGAGCAAGCAATTAAAAGTATTCTTATAAAGTTGTATCTATAATCAAATTTGTAAATATCATATACAGATGCAGTATAACCCTCTATTGACATTTCTAAGAAAATATAAAAAACTGCAGCAGCTAACCAATATATAAGCAGAAAGAGAATTTTATTAACTTGATTTTTTGTTAGTGAGTAAACCATACTATTAAAATTGTATTAATGTGATTGGGATATGGTTATTGTTTTACAGTAGTAAAATAATGATAATTTCTAAATAATGAAATTTATAAACAATTTTTTGGTGTTAAATTAAAATCTAATTACAACTCAGAGGATAACTCAGAATCTAGGGAAGTAAATAAATCAGCTGAATAAATTCTTCAGTAATAGAAAGTAAAAAAAATATTAATTGTCCGATTTAAAATATAAAAGCCCTGACTAACCAGGACTTCTATTCATTCCTATTTTACAAACTATGTATTATTATTCTAAAATGATGTTCCAACCTTAAGTCGCATGTTAACAAAGACAGAAATTACTCCAAATTTGCCGGAATCATTCCTTGATAATATTGCTGATGGTCCAAGTGAGAATGCACTGAAGCCCCATGATTCCATAACTCTCTGAACAGAAATATCAATTAAGTATTGTGGATTTCTTACATCACTATGAGGCATTGCATCAAGTTGTAAATCGAAGGTGCTCCCGGCTAAAGATAATTCTCTTCCTGTATAACCAATGTGCCATTCACCTAAATATTTTGCTGCATAGAACTTCCCTCTTGTTGCTCCCAGAAGTCTTATTGGGTACCTTAATTCAAAGTTAAAAAACGATCCCTTAATTATTTTTGGAGTGTATCCGAATTCAGCAACACTATCTAGCAAAATTGAATTAACAACTTCTTCTCTTAATTCATTACTTGTACTGGTATAACCTATTTCAAAAAAATTGCCAAACGGTAGCACATAACCAATCTGAATACCTTCTCCAGCATAAAGGTTATTGTGCATATTCTTTTCTCTCAGCTTTGTAAAAGCTTCAATTCTGCCAAACATACCAACTCTAAAACCAAGTAAATGAAAGCTGGCTTCTACAAAATCTGTTTCCATTGGTCCAGAATATGGAGTACCAAGACCCAATGAAATACCAATATCCTGTTTAATCGGTATACCGAATCTTTCTCCTCCAAATAACTGGAGATAAGGATTGATGTAACTAAGTGTAGAACTTATTTGAGATTTTGTAGGAGGATTAGTAAGCTTTCCAAACTTCATTTTATCAACTATATCAGTAAATACTGACGTATAAGTAATATTATCTTGCAAATTAATTTTAAACGGAAATGTTGTTACACGCGCTCTTAACTCTTCGTTTAAGGCTAATAAAGGATACAATCGGCTTGCTACTTGAATGGTTCTATTTTTCGTGTCGCGTAAATCAACAATTATTTCTGCTTTTGGATCCGGTGGATCAATAAAGAGATTTTCTTGAATCAATACAAATAAGCTGTCGTCGAGCGGCTCCATCTGATAATAAAAAATCGGCTCATTATCATACTGAGCATATGTTACAGCGGCATTAACTAATATTAGTGTTAAGATTATAAAAGTAAATTTTCTCATTATTTATCCGGACTATTTTATTTTGAAAACTCTGTAAAGTAAAAGCTTTCCCCTACTTCTACTTTTTGTTTAGATTTATTATCGAATGCGGTGAAGAAGAAATTTGCTTTATATCTTCCGTCAGAATCAACTAAGTGATCATTTCTATCCGCCCAATCGTTAAATCTATCTTCATTACTTGAAATATTAAGTGAGACTGTATAGACGGAATTTCCTTTCTTATCTTTTCTTGGTCCGTTTACAGAAATTGGACCTGAATTGGAAACTTTAATTTGTTCTAGCCTTTCATCTTTTACAGTTACATTAAAACAAGTAGTTCTTTGCAACTCTTTGACATAAATATCCGACTTATCCATTTTGCTCGTTGCTTTCTCAATTATAATTTCGGGAGGCAAATTTGGCTTAACTTTTATTCTTTCTTCCTGATGACCGTATTTTAATATAACCTCACTCTGATCAGCTAATTCGAATTTTTTGCTTCCTCTCGGTGGAATATTTACAATCTCAGATTTTGTGTTTGGATCGTAAATTGTAACAGGATAATCGCCTTTGTTTTCAGCAAAGTTAGATGCATACTGTAAAAATGTTTGATTTGTAGAAAATGGCGATGGCAGATTAGGTTTTATTTTATTTTTTTCAGTTGCTTTTTTGTTTTTAATCTTTGGGATTTCTTTCACTCTGCTGGAGAGTGAAGCAACTTGATTATTTAGCTTAGAGAGTTTTTCCTTCAATATAAGATTTTCTTTTGCAGCGTTTGTGTCAACTTCTATATTAAATTTCAATCCTAATTCAGATAATGAATCAACCACATTAATAAGAGAATCTCTTACACTTTTTTCAACAACACTTTCCTTATCAACAACTTCACCAAGATTGATTTCGGCACCTTTTAAAGCAAGCACAGTTACTACAAAAATGTAGAGTACTTGATAAATAATAAATTTAGCGTCTCTGTTTCTTCTTACCATTTTACTACCTTCTATTTACAATATTTTCAAGGCTGTTAAGCGATTTTGAAACACCCTCGTTATTTAAGTTGGTGGCCATAGCATCAATATTCTGGCTTAAATTATTTAGCACTTCAAGATGTTCTTTGTTACCCTCTAAATTAGTTTTTAGAACTTGGGAAAGTTTGCTGAGAGCATTAAAATTTTGGTAAGTTTCAAATGAGATTGTCTTAATCCTTTCTAGTTCTTCTCTATATTCTTTTAGTTCATCTGTTTGCAGACTTGCTGACTGGCTTTCAATAGTTGTATTAGTATTGCTTCCGCCGGAAAGTAGTTCAATCAATTTATTGGTCTGCTTTATCTGCATCTTCTGGTAATATTGCTCTTGAAAATCTGTGGCTTGATTTATAACTTTTTGAAATTTTACTCCAATGTAATCTAGAACAGGTTCAAATAACTTTGCAATAGCTAAAATTATTAATGCTTTAATTTCATATGGAACAGCTAAACCAAGAAATATTTCGGGACCTAATTTTATACTTACCAATAAGAAAGCCGCGCCAACTAAAGGTAAAGCCGTTGCATATCCATCAATTAAACTCATTGATGAAGAAATAATCCTATCTATGTTTTCTCTAGGTGTTGTAGCTCTTACATGACTGAATAAACCTTTATATTCTTTTATTGCTATTGATATGAAGAATATATAACTAATTATTGGAAGCCACCAAAATTGTATCGGCTCAATTCCTCCGGATGCCGGTTCCCATTCGGGATATAATTGCTTTGCCAATCCAATTGTTACATCACCCAATAGAGGAACTGATGAAAGATCGATAAAAAGTGAGCCAAGAAGAACAACGAATGAAAATACAGCAGGTTTAATCAGAATTATTGGCGATATATTACTTAATGCTTTTTCCTTTATCTCTCTAACTTTTTTATCTAGATTATTATCGTTCTCGTCGGTGTTATTACTATTTAGTGCTTGGTTAATTATTTCATTCATATTCTGTCCAATGGTTTGAATTTATGAAAACTTAAACTTGTGATCTTGCTCACATATTGTGCCACATATACTCATAGTTATTTTCTCTTTTATAATTAGTGATCAAATATTATTGATTGATTCAAAAAATAATTCCAGTTAAAAAGTAGATTACGTAAAAATTAAATAATACAATCGGTAGATTATTACAGCGCTATCAGAAGTTTATAGAGCAATGTTAAAATTAAAATGATCTTTTGGGAGAATATTCTAAGAAATTGTTTCGACTGAAAATAATTTTGAGATTTTTAATTAGTTGTAATTTTTTGACAACAAATTAAAACAAAATATCTTATTTAACTTCATATTATTTATTATTCATATATTTATTATTATATCAATATCCAA
>CAYXXW010000296.1:0-4022 GCA_964469115.1 uncultured Melioribacteraceae bacterium | reverse complement strand
TTTTTGTGAGAAATCTTACTTTTAATGTAAAAAGATTTCTCACCTACCTGCCGGTAGGCAGGATCGTTCTGATAAAAATAAATCAGAACTCATTTCGAAATGACAAAATAGTTGCAATTCCTAAAACTCTAAACTAATTCCAATTGAGGGAAGAATTCCAATCCCTTCACTTTCTTCAATTTTTCTTTCTGCATAATTCCATCTTATACTGGAAATATTTTTTTGGTTATATATATTTTGAATATCAATATAGGTGACCAAAGCCCATCCGTCAAAATTCCATCTTCTATCAACCCTAACATCTAAAGCATGTGAGTCTCTAAAGTTATCGATCAAATAATTTCCTATGCTTTGAGTTCCATCAAAATTATAAGGTGTATAAGGCGAACCTGTTGCGTATCTAAATTTTAATGAAGCTTCCCACTTTTCATTAAAAATATAACCTGCACTTAAACTGACAATCCATCTTTGATCATATTGACCGCTTCTTTCAACGCCGTCTAAAGATGTAAATTTAGATTGACTGTATGTAATACTTGCAATTCCATAATGATTTCGATTTGTGGATTTTTTCTGCATGGAAAATTCGATTCCCCTGGAAAACCCTTTCCCGTTACTAATTAATGGCTCTAATCCGTAAGAGGCATAGTTATCTTCTGCTCCACCAAATCCAACTCCGGTATTTGCCAATACCAAATAAGGGCGTAATTCACTTGTGGGATAATTGGAATAGTCTTTATAAAATGCTTCAATTTTAACTTTAATATCTTCTCTAAGTAATTGACCAATTCCAAATATATATTGATCAACACGTATTGGTTTTAAGCTTCTGTTTTCTGGCAATGTAAGCCAAATGTATGATGGACTTTGCCGGTAAATTCCCGTGCTAAAATTTAAATTAGTTGAATGAGTTAATGCGTAGGACATAGAAAATCTTGGACTTATAGTAAAGCTTTTATCAATTGCTGTAAAATAATTTGCTCTAACGCCAATATTAAATCGGAGTCTATTAAAATAACTGGCACTGTAAAGACCAAATGCACTGTACTTAATAAAGTCTTCATCAGCATTGAGTGATGTAATTGGCAAAGTTTCACCAAAGGTGGTAACAAATTGTTCGGGGAATAAGACATCGCTTTCAAACAAAATATATTTTGCAGAGACTCCAAAATTAACTTCAGAAGCAGCTGCAATTTTATAAACTACATCAGCTTTAAGTTCATGCTCAGCTTCTTTAGATTTATTTAGAAAAATTGGATTTAGTAATGTATCATTCTGGAAAGCATCAAAATCTACATAATTTCTGTTGAGAGTGATATTATAAAACCCTTTATCAAATAAGTGCCTGTAAGAAATTCCCGTTGTATACTGATTTTGCTTATTTCCAAGAATTCTGGCATTATCAAAAATATCCTCTCTATCATTATTGTTAAATTTAACATCGTTGAGAGCTCCAATAAATAAATATGATAATTTATTAGAGTTATCAATATCATAAGTGTATTTTGCAAGTAGATCATAATATTCGGGCACAAAATTAAATCCGGCGGCATTAAAAATAAAATCCAAATAACTTCTTCTTACGGAGAATAAGAAATTACTCTTTTCACTCACCGGTCCTTCAAGATTAAATCCAAATTGTGAAGCTGAAATAAGTGCTTTTCCGCCAATTCTATCTTTTCTTCCTTCTCGTAAATCTATTTTAAGAACTGATGAAAGTTTATCTCCGTAATTTGCCTGAAATCCCCCCGTTGAAAATGTTGTTTCGTTTACATAATCCAAATTGATGAAACTTAGAGGACCGCCTGTCGCACCTTGACTTCCAAAATGATTAATATTCGGTATTACAAAACCATCAACAACATAAAGGTTTTCAGAAGGAGCACCGCCTCTCACCACCAAATCATTTCTTCCGGCACTTTGTCTTGCAACACCTGGTAAAACAGATAAAGCACGGATGACGTCTTCAAACCCACCGGGTGCTCTTCTTATTTCTTCATAACTAAACTTTTTAACGCTGTTCACCTCTGTCGGGAGCTCATCAAAAAGTTCAGAAGTTACGGTAACTCCCTCTAATTCAATTACTGATTCTAGTAATTTGAAATCTACGAAAGCAGGTTTTGCACTATTTAAAACAACATCTGATTTTGATATTGAATTGTAACCGATAAAACTTGCCCTAACTTGATAAGTCCCAGGTTCGAGTCCACTAATAGAGAATTCACCATTTATGTCAGTCGATGATCCTCTCTCAGTTCCCAAAACAACAACGTTTACTCCCGGCAAACTTTCTTTGGTTATTCTATCAGTTACTTTACCATTGACTTTACCGGTTACTTGCCCGAAGTTTATAGAACTAAGCAAAGTATAAATAGAAAAGATTAAAATTTTAGTTTTCATTATTATTTTTATTTATTTCGCTAAATATATTAGTTTGTCTAGATTTTGTCAAGCTTTATGTTATTTAAGCATGTAAAATATATACAAATATTAGACAACAGATTTTTTCATAATATTTACTATTTTGAATAAATGTATGATTTCTTTAAAAAATAATGAATAAATATTATTTTTATTCGGAAAAAACATGAAAATGTATTAATATTGCGCTAATTTAATTCATATCCAACGCAATAAACATTTAAGATTATTTCAATGCAAAAACTTAAAAAAATTTCACTTATTTTAGAAGATAATTCAGAATATAGTGGATTTTCTTTTGGTCATGAATCCTCTTCAGCAGGCGAAATAGTTTTTAATACCGCAATGACTGGTTACCCGGAAAGTTTAACCGATCCTTCGTATTATGGTCAAATTTTAATCTCTACTTATCCGCTTATTGGAAACTACGGAGTCCCGGCGGATAAAATTGTGAATGGATTACCAGAAATTTTTGAGTCATCTAAAATTCAAGTTAACGGATTTGTAATTTCTGATTATTCATTTGAATACAGTCATTGGAATGCAAAGAAAAGCTTATCAGAATGGCTGATTGAAAATAAAATTCCCGGAATTTACGGAGTAGACACAAGAGCTTTAACAAAGAAACTACGCGAAAAAGGAACAATGCTAGGTAAAATAGTTTTTAATGAAGATATAGATTTTATTGATCCAAACATTTCAAATCTTGTTGATAAAGTAAGTATAAAAGAAAAAGTTACTTATGGAAAAGGTAAATATAAAATTATACTTGTTGACTTAGGTGTAAAGAATAATATTATAAGATGTTTGCTTAAAAGAGATACAACCGTAATTAAAGTACCATGGAATTATGATTTTACAAATGAAGAATATGATGGATTAGTTTTATCAAATGGTCCCGGTGATCCTACATTTTGCGAAACTACAGTTAAGAATATTAGTAAAGCAGTAAAGAAGGAGAAACCAATTTTCGGAATTTGCATGGGAAATCAATTATTATCATTAGCTGCCGGAGCAAAAATTTATAAATTAAAATATGGTCATAGGAGTCACAACCAACCGGTGCAGCAAGTCGGGACGACTAAATGTTTTATAACATCGCAGAATCATGGTTTTGCTGTCGATGATTCTATTTTAAATGAAGGCTGGGAACCATATTTTGTAAATCTTAATGATAATACTTGCGAAGGAATTAAACACAAAGAAAAACCATTTTTCTCAACACAGTTTCATCCGGAAGCTTCAAGCGGGCCGACTGATACTGAGTTTTTATTTGATGAATTTTTGGAATTGGTAAAGAAAAATAAATTATAGGATTTAAGTTTTTCGATTTTTGTCATTCTGAGGAATACTTCTTTTTGTGCGACGTGAGAATCTCCGAACTCAAATAGTTAAGAGATTTTTCTTCCGACAGAATGCGTCGGAATCAAAATGACAAATTTATGATTTCCACAAACACAATATGAATAAAGAAATTAAAAGAATACTTATCCTCGGTTCGGGCGCTCTCAAAATTGGGGAAGCCGGAGAATTTGATTATTCAGGTTCCCAAGCATTAAAAGCACTCCGTGAAGAAAATATTGAAACAGTCTTAATTAATC
>CAYXXW010000295.1:0-4024 GCA_964469115.1 uncultured Melioribacteraceae bacterium | reverse complement strand
CCCAACAACTTGAAACTGTCTACAATAACAACACCAATCCCGTCATCCATCATAAGCCGATTTCCAATACCAATTACAATAACTTCATTCATGGCATCACCTGTATTGACTTAATATGTTCTCCCCCAGTATACACATGAGTGGCACAAGACACACAGGGATCAAATGAACGAATAATCCTACCAAGTTCAACAGGATTTTCAATGTTTTTTACTGTAGTACCAATTAGAGCCTGCTCACAAGTTCCCCTCATACTGTTGAACATCAAACTACAGCTAATTTTTTAGTCAAACTATTTCTAATGAATATAATCCTTTTTAGTCAAAGTATTTCTATAAAGTCAAAATATCTCTATCGAAAAATCATTTTACTCCTAATACTAAATCATGTAAATGTAAATTTTTTCAATTATCAAAAAAGCTAACCCATATAAGGGATAGCTTAGTTAATCTTATTAAAGAGTAAAAGTTTGTTTTTTTCATCTAACGCAATTGATACTATAATAGCAACAATATTATTTTTCATTACATATTTAAGCTTGTCTTAATTTATTTATATAATATCTACTCATACTTAATTAAATAATACATTTTTGATGTAAATTGTATAATGCTGTGGCAACAGTTATTCCGTCAACAGTACCTAACACAGCTGTTAGTTTTTCTGTATTCCAAAATACATCATCTAAATCTACGATATGGCACCCTGATTGAAAATCTGGCATACATGCAAAACCACCCGAAGAAGATCTACCCAATAGAATTAAAATACTTGAACGACTTTCAATAAATATTTCATAATGACTCCCATAATTTATAAATTTTTTAATATTTCCTGACCATTTTTCTAATTCATTTTTATTTTTTAACTCACATTCAAAAATCATCATTTTCACCTTTCATTTTATATATTTTAAATATTTTTTTTATTTGATTATTATGTAAGTGATAATTCATTTGAAGCAGCCATTATTATATCTATATTTATTGATGTTTTTTCATGCTGAGCTCCAATCAATAGTGACTTTGTAATTATCGAGTTTAGTTTTCTAATTGAACCAGATGAGCAACCATGAAGTGCATTTATTGCATTTTCATCTATTATTTTATGTGAAGCCTCAACTAAAGATAATCTTGACTCTACATATTCCTTAAGTTCATCTTCTGCAAGTCCTTTAAAATCATAATTTATTACAATTCTTTGTTTTAGTGATTCATGAACTTGTTTTTCTAAAATATTATTTAGAACTGGCTGTCCTATTAACACAAGAGAAAAACAATCTTTTGAATCCATATAAAAATTCATAAGCATTTTTAAATCTTTTAAAATGTCATTATTTAAATACTGTGCTTCATCTAAAACAATAATGTAATGAATTCTTTTGTCACTTAACATATTATCCATATAATCTTGAATATTTTTAAACATATCTGATTTTTTGGCATAAGCTTCAAGTCCTAAGGCTAAAGACAATTGTCTATAAAATTCTGTCGAAGTTATAGTTGAAAAAGATAAGTAAATTACTTTAGTTAAATTAGTATTTAATTTTTTATTAAAATACCTAAGAGCAAAAGTTTTACCGCTACCAGCTGGTGCCGTAAAAACTCCTATACCTCTTGTTTTATCTAAATATTCTAATCTTGATATCATTTCTTTTAAATCTTTTGATAAATAAGCATCTTTTTCTTTTAATCCTTTATCAAATGGATTAAAACTCATTCCATAAAATTGTTTAAACATTTTAAATTTCTCCTTCTAATAATTTATAGGAAATGAATTTTTTCTTTTACTTTTTCCATTTTCCACTTTATTTGTTTTCTTAATAGGGTATTTTTCATTTTCATAAAATATATATGCATTTTCCATATTGTCTGGAAGATATCTTATCTCAACTTTTTGTTTAATAAACTGTAAAGGCACATCAAAATATGTTTTATCAATACTTACAGTAGAATCGTTATTAACTTTTCTCGTTATTCTATTCATAAAGCAATTTTCTAACCATTCGTAACTTTTAACTATTTTTATTCTTTTAATATCTTCTCTATATCTATCTATTGGAGCCATTTTAGTAGTAGAATGAATGGTAGTATTATGTTTGTTTATGTAAGTATACAAATCTTCATTAAATTCTCTTAATGAAGAAATTGAATTAATATCTAATGCATTTAACCATCTGTTTTTTAATGTTCTGAAATTTCTTTCTACCTTGCCTTTCGATGCTCCATCCCTTACAGCTGTATGAATTATAACTATTCCAAGCGAGCCACATATCAGCTTTAGTTGTTCATTTTTATATGGTGATCCATTATCTAAGTAAATTTTTTTAGGAATCCCATACCTTGCGATAGCTTCTTTTAATACTTTTTGAAAATTATATGCATTATCATTGTAAAAATATCTTCCACCAACAATTAATCTAGATTTATCATCAATTAACATTACTAAATATGTTTTTTTCTTTTCACCATTTTCAGTTATATATGGCCCATGGCACGTGTCACCTTGAAACATTCCACATGCAAATTCTTCTTCAAATGCTTTTCTGTCTTTTATATTTATATTTCTAGCTGATTTAAGATCGTTATGTTTTATAAATCTTTGAATTGTAGATAATGAAGCTTCATTTTTGTTTATAAAACTTTCTTCAATCAACTTATGATAAATTAGTGTTGCATTTATTCTAGGAAAAGCATCTTTAAGTTTATAAATTTCAGCTATAGTTGCTTCGTTAATTTTTCGTGTTGTTCCTACATCACTTCTTTTTTTAGGAATTAATGCATCAAAACCAAACCTACTATACATAGATTCCCAATTAGAAAATGTACCTGGACTGTATCTTACCTCCTTTCCATTTGGTAATTTTATAGGAAAAGACGCAATTCTCCTATAATATGCATTTTTAGATACATCAGTATAAGTTCCATTCAATGTTGGAGCTATAAGTGACAATCTAATAGATGCAAATTCAATCATTTCTTTATTATTCATTTATGTTCACCTCGGTAATTAGGATATCAGAGGTTATTTAATTACTCCATTGCCATATTAAGTGGTAGGTAGAAAATAATTTTTAATAAGCTTCAGGGTACGCCTAATTTGACGTTTTGCTGTAGGAATGAAATCTTAAACCTATTAAAAAATTTTGAAATGAAATTCTCATTTTCGATATAAGCGCAAGATTTAAATTTAAATATAAAATTTTGATTTGATTCAAGATAAGAATCTAATAACCCTAGCCATAATTTTTTATGTAATTTGAAATTATTTAAAATTCTGTAGAATGTAGATTGGGGCAAAGAATAGTGCTTAAGCAGTAATTGAATAGAATGGAATTTTTTAAATATATAATCGTGTAATACTGATATTAAAAATGAAAAACTATAGGACTTGTATGGAATAATTACTGATGGTAAAATTGCATGTGTACAGCCACATGATTTGCATATAAATCTTGGAACTATGACAATATTATCACTAACATGTTCGTTGTGATAAATAACTAGATGTCTTGTGTAGTTACATAGATACTTCAATGAATGTTTTGCTCCACAAGAATTACAAGTTAATTTAGATATATTTATACTTTCGATATATGTATTAAAAATATCCAAATCACTTAAAGAATTTAATTTATTTTGTTGAAAACACTTGCATAATTTTGAAAATAATCTTATCATAAATACATGGTGTTGATAGCTTAATTGCAACTCAACTTAAGGAAGAATTATGCTTTGCAGGCTGTGGTTCTTCCTTTTCCTTTACCCTTTTTATATAAGATTAAAATAAAACTCTGCAAATGTCAACCAATTGTAGAGTTTATAACTTAGAATTATTATGAAGTTTTTTAATGCACATTAATTATGAGTATATATATTAGTTACAGGATAAATTTGACGTAGGATTACAGTTAGTACTAATTCTAATTTGACACCCTACACTGGTAGTTGGGTCAGTTATGTTATCAAGAATTTCATTTATTAGCGAGGGTTTATCATTAGACTTTACCTGTTTTATAGTTTCA
>CAYXXW010000294.1:0-4060 GCA_964469115.1 uncultured Melioribacteraceae bacterium | reverse complement strand
CAATCTTTACAATTCCATCATCAGGCATTCCATTTCCAATTCCAGTATTCTTTATACCACATGCAATTCCAGCATACTTGGATTTCTGAAATACATCCTTGACCGCAAGAAGAGTTTGTTGAACTCCTGCACCAGAATGAATAATTTGTCCAGTTGCTGTGACATCTCCATTTTTAATTGCATTATCAAATCTAAATTGCCATCTATCAAACCCGCCTTGAATACAAAGATCATCAACACAACTTTCTATTGCAAAAGTCGCTTGATTTGCACCAAACCCTCGCATTGCTCCACAAGGAAGGTTATTAGTATAGACCGCTTTTGCATTGACCTTAACATTGGGAACAGTATAAGCGCCGGTTGAATGTCCTCCTGCTCGTTCAAGCACTTTCATGCCTACTGAGGCGTAAGCTCCAGTATCCCCAAGAATGTTAGCCTCTAGATAAGTTAGTTTCCCATCTTTATCGCAGCCAAGTTCATATTTCATTCTGATTGGATGACGTTTAGGATGCATAATTATTGATTCATCTCTTGTTAGAGCAAATTTTACTGGTTTCTGTAAAATAAAAGCACATAATGCAGAATGGTGTTGAACTGTTAAATCTTCTTTCCCGCCAAAACCACCGCCATTTGGGACTAAAACAACTTTTACTTTTTCTTCAAGTAGGTTTAATACTTTTGCAATTTGTTTTCTGTCTTCATAAACCCCTTGTCCTTGCGAGAATACTTCTATTCCATCATTCCAAGGTTTTGCAACAGCAGCTTCTGTTTCCATAAAGGCATGTTCAATCATTTGAGTATGATAAGTGCCTTTTGAAATATAAGCTGATTCGTTTTTAGCACTTTCAAGATTACCACGATCTATAATTGTCTCAGAAAGCAAATTCCCAATTTCATGAATTTGTGGAGATTCTGAATCTAAGGCTTTTTCCATATCAACTAGTGGTTCAAGAACTTCATATTCAACATGAACTAATCCTAAAGCTTTACGCGCTATATCTTCTGTTTCTGCAACAACTGAGGCTAATACGTCACCAACATACTTGGTTTCTTCTCCCTCAGAAACCATCATTGGCCAATCTTGAACTATTAATCCTGTATTTCTCGCTCCCGGAATATCTTTTGAAGTAAACACTTTGATTACGCCCGATAATTCTTCAGCTGCTTCAGTATTTATTTTAATTACTTTGGCTCTTGGATAATCACTAAATTTTAATGCTCCGGAAAGCATTCCCTCAAGTTTTATATCTGCCACAAAAGGAGCCTGCCCTAATGTCAGTTTATCTGCGTCATATTTCGGTTGTCGTTTACCAACTTTAGCTTGCTGCTTTGGTTTTGGAATATTTTTATTTTCTCTAAATGCTTTAGCAACATATTGAATGGAATCAATCACCTTAGTATAACCAGTACATCTGCATAGATTTGGATTAAGTGCTTTCTTAATTTCTTCATCAGTTGGGTTAGCATTATTATCCAACAATACTTTTGACTGCATTACAATGCCAGGAGTACAAAAGCCGCATTGTGTTCCTCCTTTTTCCACAAATGAATTTGCGAAAGTTTCTTGCTTATAATTGCCAATACCTTCAATGGTAAGAACTTTACCATCCGCAACTTTTTCCATTGGAGTAACACATGAAAGAACTGCTTTCCCATTTAATTCAACCGTACATGCACCGCAGCTTGCTTGTGGTGAGCAACCATCTTTAGGAGAAATAATTCCCGCAATATCCCTAAGGTACTTTAATAAGGATAAACTGGGATCACCATTAAATTCTTTTTCAATACCATTTAGATTAAATATCATAAAAAACCTTAGCCTAATATTTCTTTTCGTTTATATTTTGAAAACAGAATTATTGTGCAAATTTTCGATTAAATAAATCATTTCTGAAGCTCTATCAAGTTTAAGTGTTTCTGAGTTTTTAACTTTAGAAATGGTTGCAATTATATCATAATTGTTTTTATCAAAAGTAACTTTAAATTTATCTGATTCGTAAATAAAACTATTTTCTAGCATTTTTAAAGACTCTAAATTTTCACAAGATTTGTGAATTATTTTATTGTTGCATAAATAATAACAATTATCCTCAGTGTTAAAACTTTCTTCAGTTAAATAAAATTTTGGTTTGGTTATATATGGAGCACCACTTGTTGGACAAAATGTATTGCAATTCCCACATTCATTGCAGAAATCACCAATGTTAATAATTTGATTTGTCTGATCAATTATCAAATGATCTACAATCGTAGTTTCAACTGAACCGTTTATACTCACCTCATAAATTGGAATATTAGCTATAGTTGCTTCAAATGAGACATTAGAAAAATTAGGGCAAACACCAATGCAAATATTACAAATGTCATTGCAATAGAGACATCGATCGGCCTCCTTTATAGCTTGCTCATCGTTCATATTTGGATGAACTAATTCAAAACCATTTCGATTATTCAAATTAATTTCTGGCAATTTAGCACCGTATTCTCTAATTGCTTGTTTTTTTTGAAATTCACCCATAGAAAGTTTTGGTTCTTGTTCCAATACAGTAAAATTATAATCATCATTAACGCGTTGTATTATTTTAGTTGCAGCATCTTTTCCATCTGCAATGGCATTTATTAAAGAGTCAGCTCCACGCGTGGCATCTCCACCGGCGAAAATATTATCGTATTGTGTTTCACCATTTACATCAATTTTTAATTCATTATCATCAATAAAATCTAATATGGTATCTTGACCAATGGCAGTTATAATTGAATCAAATGTCATTGAAAACTCAGAATCCTTAATAGCGATGGGTCTTCTTCTTCCACTAGTATCCGGTTCACCCAATTCCATTTTCTGACATAGTAATTCCAATTGGCCATCTTTATCGTTAATCGAAAGGGGAGAAGCCAATTCAAAAATATATATTCCTTCTTCAAGCAGAGCCTTTATTTCTTCTGGATCTGCAGGCATTTCAGAAATGGTCCTTCTATAAACAACTGCCACATTGCCATCTTTTCCAGCTAATCTTTTGGAAGTGCGAGCAGCATCAACCGCAGAATTACCTCCGCCAATTATTGCAACTTTTTTGCCAAGATCAATGTGATTATTCCTTCTGACTTTGGATAAAAAAGTAAGTTGATCATGAACATTATTTAAAGTTTCACCAGGAATATTGAGGTTTTTACCTTTCTGAGCCCCTATCCCAATATAAATAAAATCACTGGAAGCCTTTATTTTACTGAATAGATCTCTATCCACTTTTTGATTGTAGTGAAAAATTACACCGAGTGATTCAATAATGTCAATATCTGCTTTAATTTGTTCGTCGGTGATTCTAAAAAACGGAATGGAATCAGAAGCCATTCCACCGGCAAACGGTTTGCTTTCATAAACGTCAACATCAAATCCTTCTAAAGCCAGAAAATATGCACATGATAATCCGGAAGGCCCTGCTCCAAGTACCGAAGCTTTTATTCCATTTTTATTTTTTACAATCAAGTCTAGTTTACCGTCAAACTTTTCTGCATTAAATCTTTTTATGCCTCTTATCAGCAGAGGATTATCGTAATTCAATTTTGTGCATTTGGTCTGACATAAATGATCACAAACATTACCGGTTATGTTGGGTAGAGGATTATCATGCAGAATAACTTTATACGCTTGATCAAAATTTCCGTTAGCCGTATGAAACATATACTCGGGCACATTCTGATCCACAGCACAAGCTTCTATACATGGAGCATGAATGCAATCGTAAGTAGTTAATTCTCGCTTTGTTTTTATGTTTTCAAATGAGAAAGAAGACTTATGATAAGCTTTCTGATCAATTACTGTAGCAGAGTATTTTCTAAGATTTGCTAATCCGGATTTAGCAACATTTTCTTTATTTCCAACCTTAGTAATAAACTCATCTATTGATTTTACTTCTAACGAATTAAAGTTCTTCTCAAGCTCCTCAAAGTATTGAGGTAACCGTAAATAACCACCGGGTTTTAGTAAATCAGAACAAACTGTAATCGGTTTAAGATTGCACGCTAAAGTGTCTGAAACATTAAATGCATCAACTCCGGC
>CAYXXW010000293.1:0-4081 GCA_964469115.1 uncultured Melioribacteraceae bacterium | reverse complement strand
TTTTGCTGCAAATAGAATGCTTATTGATACAGATACAATTACAACAAATTCATTCTCTCCACCGCCGCTTCAGCCAAATAAAAGTCATTATTGGCAAGTTTATAGCTTAACAGAGGAATATCAAGGACCTAAATCTGAGTTCCGAAGATTTGTAACACCGGATGTTACTGGAGTTAATAGCACGGATATGCTCCCAACTGAATTTGTACTACATCAAAATTATCCTAATCCTTTTAATCCAGTTACAACTATATATTACGATTTACCGGAGCAAGGTTTTGTTAGTTTAATAATTTATGACTTTTTAGGCAGGGAAGTAGCAACCTTAGCAAATGAAGAACAAATAGCCGGAAGTTATAATATCGATTTTGACGGAACTGAACTTTCAAGCGGTGTTTATTATTACAGTTTAAAATCGGGATCTTTCAAGAAAACTTTGAAGATGCTTCTAATAAAATAATTGGTGTTTTTCTTTCTTTATTTTGTTGTAAGATTTATTATCTGCACAAAAATATGTAGTCAAACCGAAGTAAAATATCTGACTTGAAAAAATCAGATAATAACTCCATATTATTTTTATAATTTTGATTTCTTATCACAAAATCTTGATGAAGCAAGCATATGAGAGGTTTTAGATTTAGCGAATTTGTACCGGAAGAATCTGGTAATGTTGTATTTGATCAGCTGTTAAAGATATTTATGCAGCTTCTTAATATTTCCGCCGGAGATGTTGCTGAAGCATTATCCTACTTAAACGAACTTGATAAGCAGTATAGTCTGACAAATGATGAATATGGTGTCGGTGACTTTATTCAGGATCTGAAAGATAAAGGTTATATAAAGGAAGATGAGAGCGGCAGCAGTAATTTTGTAATGACTGCAAAATCTGAAATTGCAATTAGAAAACAATCCCTAGAAGAAATATTCACAAAGTTAAAAAAGGGTAAAAGGGGAGATCATAATACTCCTTACTCCGGATTTGGTGATGAGTCGACTTCTGAACGCAGAGATTATCAATTTGGGGATTCGCTAGATCAGATTGACATGACTTCTTCAATTAGGAATGCCCAAATTAACCATGGTATTTCAGATTTTCACCTTAATGAAAATGATCTTGAGGTTGAAGAAAACGAATTTAAAACCAGTGCCTCAACTGTTTTAATGATTGATATTTCTCACTCAATGATTTTGTACGGGGAAGATAGAATTACTCCGGCTAAAAAAGTCGCAATGGCTCTTGCTGAATTAATTACAACCAGATTTAAAAAGGATACACTTGATATTATTGCTTTCGGTAATGATGCATGGCCGATAGAAATAAAAGACCTTCCTTATTTAGAAGTTGGACCGTATCACACAAATACTTATGCCGGTCTAGAATTAGCGATGGATATTTTACGTAGAAGG
Source organism: uncultured Melioribacteraceae bacterium (assembly GCA_964469115.1). Lineage (GTDB taxonomy): Bacteria > Bacteroidota > Ignavibacteria > Ignavibacteriales > Melioribacteraceae. Next base: position 2,674 of record CAYXXW010000293.1, on the reverse strand, counting down.
AAAACTACGAACAAACAAATATTTATGATAACGGACGGTAAACCGACTTGCTTAAAAGAAGGTGCCCGTTATTACAAAAACAGTTATGGACTCGATCGAAAAATAATTAACAAAACATTAAATCAAGCTGCAATTTGCAGAAGATTAAAAATTTCTATCACAACCTTTATGATTGCCCGCGACCCTTATTTACAACAGTTCGTTAGGGATTTTACAAAGACTAATCAAGGGCGAGCATATTATAGCTCTCTTAATGGTTTAGGTGAATTTATTTTTGAAGATTACATTAGAAATAGAAGAAAAAAAGTTAGATAAATATTAGAACTTTCATTGCGAGGATTTTTGACAGACGCAATTTAATAGTTGATTAGAGATTGTTTCACTTTGATGATAATTGTCATTCTTATTCCGATGTTTTTAATTGGAAGCCTGTCCGCCATCTTGTTATGCGGAAAGAATCTCATTCGTTATTATTACTATAAATTTAGATGCTTCGGCTTCGCTCAGCATGACAAAAACATTAATCTTAAAATAATTTATTTAAAAATTAATTCGAAAGGATTTAATGAAATACGATATTGATAAAATTAGAACTATAGCTCAATTAAAAGAGAGCGGTTATATATCCCAATCAATTAAAGATGAGATGCGTGAAAATTTGATTCAACAATTACAAACTGGAGAGCAAAAGTTTAAGGGAATTATCGGTTATGAGGAAACTGTTATTCCAGATATTCAAAGTGCAGTATTATCTCGGCACAATATAATTTTACTCGGCTTACGAGGGCAAGCTAAAACTAAAATTGCTCGATTAATGATCAATTTACTCGATGACTATCTCCCAATAATTGAAAGCTCGGAACTGAATGATAATCCTTTCCACCCAATTTCACGCTTTGGAAAAGATATCACTTCTGAAATGGGGGACGAAACACCAATCTCGTGGATAACAAAAGACGAAAGATACACTGAAAAATTAGCAACTCCAGATGTAACAATTGCTGATCTCATTGGTGATGTTGACCCAATAAAAGCAGCATCATTAAAACTTCCTTATTCGGATGAAAGAGTAATCCACTTCGGTCTTATACCAAGATCCCATAGAGGTATTTTTGCGATCAATGAACTGCCTGATCTACAAGCAAGAATTCAAGTTGCATTATTTAATATTTTGGAGGAAAAAGATGTTCAGATAAGAGGCTTTAGAATTAGACTTCCTCTTGATGTTCAATTTGTATTTACTGCTAATCCTGAAGATTATACCAACCGAGGGTCAATTGTAACTCCGCTAAAAGATAGAATTGATTCGCAGATTTTAACACACTACGCAAGAAGTATTGAGGAATCAAGAAAAATAACAGAGTTGGAAGCGAAACTGACTAAAGATCAGATCGATAGAATTGAAGTCCCTAACATGATTAAGGATTTGATTGAAAGGATCTCATTTGAAGCCCGAAAAAGTGAATATGTTGATTCGAAGAGTGGTGTATCAGCAAGACTAACAATTTCTGCTTTAGAAAATTTAATAAGCACAGCTGAAAGAAGAATGCTGATTAACAATGATGAAAAAACTACTGTCAGAATTTCAGATTTTGTTGGCGTTATTCCTTCGATTACAGGAAAGGTTGAATTAGTCTATGAGGGGGAACAAGAGGGAACGGCAACAGTAGCACAAATACTTATTGGGAAAGCAATTAAGAAAGAATTTGAAGAGTTCTTTCCTAGCCCCGATAAATTAAAAAAATCTCAAGAGAAAAATCCCTATGGAGAAATAATTCATTGGTTCTCACATAATAATCTCGATCTGTTGAATAATATATCCGATAAAGAATATAGAAATGTACTTTGCGGCGTAAATAGTCTGGGAGCAATTGTTAAGAAGATGCATCCTGATTTGCCGGAAAATGAATATTACTTGATGATGGAGTTTTTGCTTCATGGTTTAGCTGAGTATTCGCTTATAAGCAAACAGCATGTAGAATTTGGATTGCAGTTTAAAGATATGATCTCAACAATGTTTACAAGGCAAACTGAAGACGACGATTTCAATGAGGAAGATTATACTTAGTGATTCAGTATTTCCATTTTAAGTCAAAGTGATCAATGAGAAATGTCATTCCGGTTTTCGCATCTTTATGAAATACCGGAATCAAAAAAAAATCTCTCCAAACGCAACCTTTTTAGATTAGGTTAGTCTAAAGTAATAACAATAATACTTGACTTAATTAATAAATTGGAGAATTAAAATGAGAAGTTTAAAAAGGTTTGCAACGGCATTGTTCCTTGTTGCATTTAGTAGTTCATTTCTTTTCGGCACAATTGAAAAGACAGAGAAGAAAACATTTGATGTTGAATTTGGCGGCAAACTTTTTGTCGATACTGATAAAGGCTCAATTACAATTAATACTCATTCCTCCGAAACAATTTTAGTTGACATCTATTTTAAAGTCAAAACCAATGATGAAGAACTTGCCGAAAAACTAATTAATGATTTTGTGATTGAGTACAATAATGATGGAACAGATTTAGAAATTATTGCAGAATATAATGGAAGCAAAAGTTGGCTGAATAATATATTCGGCGGCTCCAAATGGAATAAGCTGAATGTAAAATTTACAATTACAGTGCCCGAAAAATATAGTGTTGATTTAAATTCAAGCGGTGGTGGAATTAC
>CAYXXW010000292.1:0-4093 GCA_964469115.1 uncultured Melioribacteraceae bacterium | reverse complement strand
GATTCTGAGTTGGAGTGGTTAAGTTTATTAACTTCTGATGATTTATTTAAGTTCTGGTTTGTATAATTGATTGAGCCACCATCAAGAAGTAACATTTTATGAACACGAACTGCCTGTTCAGTTTCAATCCTACAAAAATATATACCTGCGGAAACTGGTACCCCTTTATCATTTGTGCTGTTCCACTCCACAGTTCCCGTTCCAGCAGCATGATCACTTTTGTATAAAGATTTAACCTTTCGCCCTAAAATATCATATATATTAATTTGAATTAAACTAGGTTGAGGCAGGTTAAAATAAATAATTGTACTAGGATTAAAAGGATTAGGATAATTTCGCAATTCAAGAAACTCATTAGGAGTTGTCGGACTCCCTGCTTTAATTCCAACAATATTTGCACTTATCTCGTAGAAACCATTATCATCGGTGTAATCACTATAAATCAAGTTAGTATCACTTGCGTTAATTATTTCAACAAATGCATTACTCACAGAGTTTGAATTATTATCTGTAATTGTGCCGGTAAATATACGTTGAGCGCTGGATTGATAAAAAATAGCAGAGACAAATAATACAAGGAAAATTACTTTGACAGTTTTCATTTAGACCTCTCTTTATACATGTCAATTACAAATTCACATGATTGCTAAAGGCATTCTGATATGTTGATTAATATGTTCATAGACTCTATCTTATTTCCAAAACACTAATACCGGGATTAGTGGTTACAAATAACGAAAAAGATCTATACCTAATTATCAACTGTCAAAGTAATTTTTATCAGGAGAAGAGGAGGACTAAAAAATTTTATGTATATAAAGAAAATGAAAGAAACAAAATTAAAATGCAAAAATAAATTATATAATTCAAGTTCTTAATTTAAATATATAAAGATATCGGGTCTGATTGAATGATTAAATAAACCTATAGAAAGTGAACAATGTCTCGATTAGATTTATATTAAAAATTTATAAATATTTATTTTAGGCTGAGTGTTCCATTAATAAATATTTTGCGGTTATCTCATCGTTCTAGCGATCATCCTTATTTTCATTATCAATAATTACAAATTCCATTTTAAATTCTTTTTATAAGTAAAAAATCAATTAAGTTGTTCAATACTGACCTTTGTTTTAATCCCAAGGTTTTTCATCCCTACTGTAACAATCTTATCATTTATACTTAATCCGCTTTCAACAACAATATTTTCACCATAAGTTTCGCCAATATCAATTCTTGTTAGCTCTGCAAAATCACCAGTTATTATATAAACATAATTCTCATCATTTTTTGTTACCAGGGCATAATCTGGAATTGCTATTGCATTTTCAACTTTAGAAAGAATTAACTCAATTTTAGATGTCATACCGGCTTTAATTATATTTTCTTTATTAGGCACATTAATTTCAATTGCAAATCCGCCAGTTGCTTCATCAGCTTGTGGAGATATTCTTTTTACAATTCCATCAAAACTTTTTCCTTCTATTGCCGAAATTGTAACTATTGCCTTATCATTAATCTTTACTCTATTTATCATTTCTTGGGGAACCGAAACACGTAGTTTGAGAACGGATATATCAACTACTCTATAAACTGAGGTTCCCATAGCAACCATTGTTCCAAACTCAATATTTTTTCTTGATACAATTCCGGAAATTGGAGATTTAATTCTAGTGTCTTCAAAAGTTTTCTTTGCTGCACTTAACGCTGCTAATGCCGATAAATATTGTGCCTCAGCATTATTAACCGTAAGCAGAGAATTTTGATATTCCAATTCTGAGATGTCACCAGTTCCAAAAAGGGTTTTATCACTCTTTACATTGGATTCAACAATTTTCAAATTATTCTCCGTAGACAAAACTTGAGCTTCGGCTTGTTTTAGTTGACTCTCCGGAACAATATAATCAATAACAGCAAGAGTGTTGTTAGCATTAATATAATCACCTAATTCCTTTTTAACGCTAATGACCTTACCGGTGACTTCAGCAACAATATCTACTGAATTCTTTGGCAAGAGAACACCCGTCAGTGGTAATTTTTGCTCAATTTTTCTCTTTTTAATTACTATTGCTTCAACCGGGACCACATCGGTAGAAGTGTTATTATTTGATTCTTTGCCTTGCTCAATTTGATTGTTTTCCGAGTCGCAACCTATGAAAAAGAAGGAAAAAATAAAGATGACCGTAAAAATTTTATAAATCATTTTTTCTCCAATAAAATTCAATCACTAAATATTTATTAAAACAATTCAATTAAATCGTTTAATAAATTAAACTTTCAATTTTACCTGTTAAGTAATAGAGTTCTGCAATAGCAATAATAAAATTGTAGTTGTTTCCAATGTAATCAATATTAGCATTCTGCATATTTAATTTTGCATCAATATAATCAATATTAGAAACCAAACCCCTTTCTCTTCGCCTCTCAACTATTGAGTAATTATTCTCACTAAATTCCAGATTAGTTTTAAGAAGTTTGATTTGAATTTTGATATTTATAATATTGTTAACAACGTTATTAAGAATAATTTTTGTATTTAAAAGCTGATCTTTAAATTCCTCTTGATTTTTTTTGTATTCATAAAGGCTTGATTTATATGCAGTATAATTTTGAAATCCCGAGAAAATTGGCAGACTAAAATTAATCATTAAAGTTTTGGGTGAATAATCATCAAAATCAATTGTATTATTTTCACGCCAGCCATAAGAATAATTAAGATTAATACTAGGCATGAACGAAGAGTAAGAGTTTTTATGTGTTAGTCTGCTAATCTCTTCACCCGATTTTAATGCGGCTAACGAGGCATTAGCCTTTATTAATTCATCATCGTTAAGATCAATTAAAGTCAGTGTCTCGTTGTCGGTAAAATTTAATATTTTGCTTTTCTCTTGATCAAGGTTCGTTAAAATATTTGGGTCAATTAAAATATTACTATCCAGGATGGCATTCACCAATCTGCCTAATGCAAGCATTGAGCTTCTGAGCTCTGCGCCACTATTTGCTAAAGTACTCTTTTGCTGCTGATAATCAATCTTCCAGCGCAAAGCTTCATTCTGTGAGTATCTGTTTGCTTCGTAGAGCCGTTGAGCTTTTTCATAATTTAATCTAGATAATTCTAGAAATTCATTTTGGATTCTGTAAATCTCTTTATTCCTTAAAACACTTAAATAGCTTGCTATAACATTATAAACCGTTTGATGCTCAACTGATCTAGTTTGGCTTTCAGTCAGACTTTCTTGTTCGTATGCAATAGACAATCCATTAATAAGTACGCCGTTAAATAGTGGAAAGTATAGATCGAAACTCGATCTATAGGATTCTTGAAATACTGTTTGAGGAATTTTAAATGGAAAATCTGTAAAATACCTGCTAAAATCCCTTTCAGCAAAAGTCTGTTTATCAATCCAGTTATAAGTTGTATTAAAACTTATTGTGGGGAACAACTGAGCCCAAGCCCGTTTTACATCCCAGCTTGCTTTTTTAATTCCGTATCTGTTTGATTTGATAATGTTGTTATCTTTTAATGCCATTAAAACGGCTTCTTCCATTGTTAGGTACTTTACTGTTTCTTTTTCTTGGGCAAAAGAACTAGAACAAGCTAAGAACGTAAAAGCAAACAGCACTGTGTAAAAGATATATTTCATCTCGTTAATAAAAATAAATCTGGAAACAATCATTTTTATCCTTAGTAAAAATTGGTAAGGCAATACAATTTTATTTTGAAATAATGGTTAAAAATAACAATAAAATTACTTGTTGAATATAAAATATATATAAAGTTATTTCAGTACGTTTTTGAGGTAGAAAATTAAATTGTAGGATTATTATGAATATACACCAATTATTTTACTATAATAAACTCTTCCATTTTTATAAGATTATTAGTTGCCATTCCTTTTTCAATTAGTTTTGTATAATATGCTTGAGCCTCTGCCATATTCATGGTCCCCTTTAAGAATTCGTCAAGCGTACCATCAGCATTATTATCTACAAAAATATTTTCCCGGATGTTAAAGAAATCATTTCCTTTGTCAAATACCTTGAACTCATTAAAAGGGGATTTTGATCTTGGGAAAAAACTAATCATCTCAAA
>CAYXXW010000291.1:0-4105 GCA_964469115.1 uncultured Melioribacteraceae bacterium | reverse complement strand
AAATTTGACATAAATCCTCAAAAAAAAATAAAGCCGCTAATGCGCTAATAGTAAAAAATCAACTGACATGAATTTTACTTACTGCGTTTATTGGCAATCGAATTATAAAGGTTGTTCCAATATTTTCTTTGCTTTCAAATTCTATTGTGCCATTATGTTCAAATATAATTCTTTGAATTATGCTTAATCCTATTCCTGTTCCACTTGCCTTAGTTGTATAATATAAATTAAAAATTTTATTATGAATATGATCAGGCATTCCGGCCCCGTTATCACTAATTTCAATAACAACATTCTCTTCTTCATATCTTACTTCTAATTGTATTTTGCCCTTTCCAGAAATTGAATCAATTGAGTTTTGCATAAGATTCATAAGCACTTGCTGAATTTGATTGTGGTCCCAATTTACTTTCCCATTCCATCCAATTGATTTATCAAATGTAATATTTTTCTCTTCCAGCATACCTTGGTATTGGGCTTGAATTTGATTGATCAGTTCAGAAAGTTCAAATTCTTTAAGTGAAATTTTTTCCGGTCGTGAAAATCTTAAAAAGTCTTGTACGGTTTTATTTATTCTCTTTATCTCTTTATTTACAAGATTAGCCAAAGAATAATATTCATCTGCATTCTCAACAGGTCTAAAATCTTTAGCGAGCTGCTGTGTAATTGTGCTTATTGTATTTAAAGGATTTCTGATTTCATGAGCAACACCGGAAGCTAATTCTCCCATTGCTACTAATCGTTCTTTTCTGTTCATCTGCTCTTCAATTTGTTTTTGTTTGGTCAGATCACGAATTACAATTATTGTATTCAGTTGATTGTTTTTTACAGGAAATGAACTTTTAGAAATTAGCAAATATTTTTTTACATTGTTAATCTTTCCTTCAAAAGAAGTTACGGTGGATTGTGAAGTCTCAATTTGCTCAATAATATCATAATTAAAAAGGGAATTGAAATTTTTCTTTAACACCTCACTTTCACTTTTGTTTAAAAGTTCTTCAGCAGCTTTATTGAATGTATTTATATTATTATTTTCATCTATAACGATAACACAATCACTTACATTTTGTATTACTTTTTGTGAGTAGTCCTCAATTATTTGATAATCTTTTTTTAGTATTTCAAAATTCTGCTTAGTGAAAACATAGGCTAGCAATAGTGATCCTAATATGAAAAGTATAATACCCATTAATAAAACACGAGTTTCATTTTTTGAATTTGCAGAAATTAGAGGATCAGCTGGAAGCCCCAGTCTTAACAACCCAATTACTTCTTCGTTGTAACTGAAAGGGTGAACTGCTTCAAAAACTGACACGGAATCGGACTCTAAAATTCTAGTCTTGAAACTCATTTCTTCAAATGACTCTTGTAAAAAACTATCTTCAAAAATATTTGTTAAATTTTCAAAAATACCAGATGCTGCTATTATACCGTTAGTATCTTGCAGAACAGCATATTTTATACCTTCAGTTGAAGTGACATTTTTAAGTAGAGCTCCAAAACCAATTTTCTTTCTAAAATTTAGCAACTCTTCTGCATCCAAATTCAGCACAATTGCAGAATTATTTTGTGCAGAGATTGCAATGGCAAATCTAAAACCTTCTTCAAATCTCGCTTGTCTGATGCCAAGAAATAATGTATCAGTAATTCCCTCAAAAATAGGGTGGAGAAAATCTTTAGGCGAAAACTTTTCTTCTAAATCTTCATGTATCGGCTGGTGATTTGTAAATATCTTTTTACCATTATTGTTAAAAATATTTATCCGATGAATTTTATTATCAATTGCTACCTGTTCTAAAACTTTATTTGTAATTTGATTACGATTCAATAATAACCTAATTAATCCGGCATTGTTTAATAATCTATTCTTCATTTCCTTATCAATTTCTTCATATGAGAGAAGAGCTGTGCTTGAAGCGGCCAATGTAGTTTCCAGCAAAGAATGAGATTGCTCTTCCATCAGCATTCTCATTTCTTTTTTGCTCTGTAAAAGTTCAATGATTGAGTAGGTAAGTATTACAACAGCTAATACAACAAAAATTAGGAGTAGACTCTTTGGTTGGATATTAATTCGTTTATTAGATTTTTGTGCCATATCAATTCGGATAATTCATAAAAATAATCTGGATGTTTGGCGAAATAATCCATTGATGATATCCAATATAATTATTATTGAATAAACATAAAATTAAAACTGATAACTAAAATTAAGATTAGTTTGAGTAGAATTGAACTTATACCAATAGCTATTTGAGTTATTGTCAGTTGATTTAAAAGAGAGACTTAACATTATTGAATTTTGCATCTCTTCTCCTAAATAAAAGTACTTAGTTAAAGATAAAGCAAGGTTTGTCTGTTTGTCATGCCGGATAATTGTTTCATCAAAAGTTTCGAAATCTAGATAAATTCCTTGTGAAGGATAATCTTTTTCTTCAATTGAGTAAAGTGCGCGAAACATAATTTGCTCAGGAAGCATTTGAGTTAACTGTACCCCAATAGTATGACCTTCATAACTTATTGGGTCATCAAAATATTGCGACTCATCTCCATACACATATTCAAGATTTCTAATATAATTTGCAGTTCCGCCTATAATATTCTGACTGGAATAAAAAGCTGCGAGTCCTGTAGTTTCTGTTAGTGATTGTGCAATTCTTCCAAAGTAATTAAGCTGACTAGTATATGCTTTTGAATCGGAAGTTCTAAGACTATCACCAACTAAATCAAAATCATTCAAGTCGGTAGAAAAATAATTTTTGTAGTTATAACTCAGACCGCCGATAAGTGTAGTTTTAGTTTCAAAACTTTTATTCAAAATAAAACCAACATTCATTAGTAAATTATCTAAATCATTTAGATAAGAATAATCGGTTAAGCTGATTGCTGCATTACTAAAAAGATTTATTTCATCGAGCAGAAGCTGGTGTTTTATATAAGCATTATAATTTGTGTAATCATAATATTCATAATCTGAGGTATTTGATCTTTGTTCTAAATAAAGACCGGTTATTATGTTTTCTGTAGAATGCCATGCCCCAAATTGATGCCAGAAATAATTTCTTTCATTTATATTGTGAAAAATAGAATAGTTTCCGTAATAACCAATACCAATTGAGTTAAAATCTCGTTCTATTCCGAGCTCAAATGAACTTATCATTGATGAAATTGGAATTGGTGAATAAAGAGGATTGTCACTTTGGCTTTGCGAAGTTGCAAGCTTAAAGTTCCACTGAGCAAAATTTACATTTAATGTAAATAGAAAGAAGAGCAATGCATAATTGAATATTTTTTTCAATTTAAGTTCCATAAAAGAAGCAGACCGATTTCAGTTTTTTAATTAGATTCCGGTATCCGGCATTTGCCGGAACCGGAATGACAATTAAATTAAATACTAGTTGCCGCCTCTTCGTTTTAATCCTTCTCCATCTTTAAGTCTATCAAGATCACCTATACCGCCGCAATTATCGCAAGTACCATCGCCATTTTCATCGACAAAACCATGACCATCGCCGCTTCCGTCTTTATCTTTTAATCTTGTTCTAACTTTTAAGGCATCATTACAACCGGCTCCATCAGAATCTCCATTAAGAAATTTGTGCAACTTAAACATTAACTTTTGTCCAAAATCTTGTTTCTCTTGTGCATAAGTGTTGTTTGAAACGAACATCAAACTAAGCACTACAAATACAGCGAGTGAAAATACTTTTTTCATAACTAACTCCTTTTTGTTTAACATTTAGTTTATCTCAAGGATCCTTAAAAATTTATATTAGTACTATTTCGTTAGGCAAATATTTTAGTTACCGCCCTGGCCTTTTCCTTTCTTTCCTTTGCTCTGTGTTCCGCTGCTTTTCGAATTATCATTCTTATTTCCAACGCCACTTACATTACCACTTTGCGGACCAGTTCCTTTTGTACCAAAGTTATTACTATTCATAAATTTTCTGGCATTGCCTTTCCCATTTCCTATTACGGTATTGTCATTAATTCCGTCACCATCAATATCAACAAAGCCCTTTTTATGTTTAGCTCCTTGAAAATCGGGATCAAGTCCATTTGGAATGCCATCGCCATCATCATCTGGTGCATTGTCGTTGTAGCCATC
>CAYXXW010000290.1:0-4115 GCA_964469115.1 uncultured Melioribacteraceae bacterium | reverse complement strand
ACTTCTAACTTCTAACTTCTAACTTCTAACTTCTAACTTCTAACTTCTAACTTCTCAATAACCGCGTCAGTCATTTGTTTTGTCGTGCAAGCTCCTTTTTCAAACACGTCTGGTCCGCCTCGTAGTTTCATCATATCATAAGTCTTAGCTTTACCTTCTTCAATTACGGTTGCAATTGCTGTTCTTATTTTGTCAGCTATTCCAGTTTCACCAATATGATCGAGCATCATGCAAGCACTTAAAAACATTGCAATTGGGTTAACGATACTTGGATCTAATTCCTGATACTTTGGAGCAGAGCCATGTGTTGGTTCGAATACTGCAACTTCCTCACCAAGGTTTGCACTGCAAGCAAAACCCAAACCCCCAATTAATCCAGCAAAGCCATCGCTTATAATATCTCCAAACATATTTTCGGATACAATTACTCCGTAGTTTTCCGGATTCTTTGTAAGCCACATCATTTGTGCGTCAATGTTTGTATCCCATAAATCAATTCCAGGATAATCTTTCGCTATTTCTTTTCCTAATTTTAAGAACATTCCTGATGTTTCTCTTAATACATTTGGCTTTTCACAGACTGTAACATTTTTATAACCAAACTTTTTAGCATATTCAAATGCAGCCCTAATAATTCTACTTGTATATTTTTTAGTTACAATTCTTGTGGAAATAGCAATTTCTTCACTTGGAACATTAGCGAAACCTTTCATTTTGGGATGTGTATCAAAAGCTTCTCTAACATTCTTCGGAGGATTTGTCCATTCAATTCCACCATACATTCCTTCGGTGTTTTGTCTAAAAATTACAGCATCGACTAAAGGTTCTTCAAAGCCGCCTTTACCATCTTTCCGAATAAAATTAAGTGGGTTACCCTTAAATGCTTTACAAGGACGAATACAAATATCCAAATCAAAATGCTGACGCAAGCCAACAATAGGACTAAAATAAACAAATCCCTTATCTCTTAATGATGGATCAAGTTCTTCTGCAGCGGCATCTTTAGGCTTACTAGTAATTGCTCCGAAAAGTCCAATTTTATGTTCTTCCAATAAGTCTATTGTTCTTTGAGGAAGTGCATTTCCTTCTTTCTGCCAAAATTCCCAGCCAATATCTCCATGAACATAATTGGCTTCAAAGCCAGCTGCTTCTAATAATCTGATTGCTTCCGGAAGGACAGTTTTTCCAATTCCATCTCCAGGTAAGGATACGATAGTTCTCATAAATTTGCTCCAACATTTTTTTAAGTTTATTAAGAAAATCTATGAAGACTTATCATATTAAGCAAATTTTATAGTTGTAAAATGATTAAAAATGGTTAAAAACTATAGTCTAATTGCAGACTTAAGCGGTTATCAACATTTCCGGTGATTTGTGAGTTGCCAGAACTGATAGATTCTAAATTTGGCTTGAATGTCTCGGAGTATTTTATATACAATTTTAGATCGTTTATTATCTGGTAATTCATGAGAACATACCATCTAAAACCTTCACCAAACATTGGAATGTTAGTCATTACTCCTCTGAGATCGTTTTCAAATTCATACAGTCTTGAATTGTAAGATTTTGTATCGAATAAGATAACTCGCCCAACAAGTGACATTTTAGCCTTAATATTATATTTCAATTCTTGATAAGTCAAAAATCCACTTTCAGAATTACTGCCTAATGAATAGTTAGTATATTCAAACCGGGTTTTACCCTGCATCGTTTTAGATAAATCATACTTTAGCTCTATTCGATAATTTGATTTTATTTGATCTCCAACTTCATTATTCAAATCACTTAAAAAGGTAAATTCTTTTTCTTCTCGCTTGTACTTTAAGTTAAGTTCTGTATTTTTAGTAATCTTTGAATTAAAATCGAAAAGAAAATCATTTCCGGTTGAAGGAAAATCAGAATAGAAATTCTCTGATGGTGAGCGAAATATATCGTAGTAAAAGTTTAGCTTGCCGTAAATTGTTTTTATACTTGCTCCAATATAATAACCAATCTCATTCTGAGTATTGCTAGATTCTCCAAATCCGTTAGCAAATATATTGTAATAGTTTGGAGAATAATTTCTATATGAAACAAGAAATTCAAGATGTTTAGTTATACTGAATGATAAATTACTGATTGAAGCTAATGATTCAGAGTTGTAAGCTAGCTCTCCAATTAATGAAAGATTACTATATAATAGATTGTAGCTTAGAGATGAAAAAGAAAAATTTTTACCATTTAAATTTTGTTCATCTACATATGTGAATGGCTTATCATAATTACAGATAAAGTGTAAGAAGCCAATATTCAGATAATCCTTTAAATAATAGTTTACATTTACAGCAACTGTTTGTTCATTCAATAAATGTTTTTTAGAATTTTCTAATTCAGTTCTGTGATATCCCGATAAATAATAATTATTAACTTCACTTCGTTCATTCAAAGTTGCATCAATATCATGGTAAGAGTAAAATGTGTTAAAGCTAAAGTCATTATATTTAATTGAAAGAGCAGCGCCTTTAAAAAATCTATTTTCCTCGCTCGAACTGTTTGGCGAAAAATTTCGATTTCTCTTTAATGGTGAGCTCACTGTTTGAACACCTTTGGAAAATGCATAAGGACTCCAAGTAACTAAACCTTGCCCAAATTCATAATTAAAGTCACCTATTATCATTTGGTTAATTATTCCAATAGAGCTATATTCGATAAATCCGGCATAGTGATCGTAGTAAGAAATTTCTCCGGGATCTTTTTCCGTCAGAAATCCTAATCTGAAATTTGTATAATTAACTTTAATTCTATTATAGGATTTTATCTTGTCACCGGCAAATTTATTTTCACTAAAACCGGCACGGTCTTGTAAATCGCTTATAAATCTTGTCCTAAACTGAATTCCAAATTGTTTTTCATTTTGAGGATTATTTGTTTCTTCAACTTTAGAAAGGGTAATAAAAGGTTTAAGAATTGTTATCACATCTGGATGCAAATCTTTTATTAACTTTAATTCATCTAATGATTGAAAACCTTTTCTTTTTTTTCTTGCACGAATTATTGAGTTTGCATCAGCCGGAGTTAAAAATGGAATCTTTAATAAATCAAATTTAGTTGCTGTATTTAAGTCAATAGGGTTTGATATAAGCTGTTCAATTATTTCATAAAACTGACCATCCTCAATATCTTCCGAAGCATCTTCAATAAGTTGAAATAGTTTATCGTTAATAAGTTGTGTCGTATCCGTTTGAGGGAAAATATCTTTTACGAATGAAAGGAGTATAAATATTATTATATATCTTTTTGACATAGATAAGGTAATGCTAAAAACTAATTATTAAATCAACTTGATGGCTAAGATCTAACTCGGGATGTGAAGTAATTGCATAGTTAAAATTCATAAATGAATAAAATATTCCAAATCCGCCGCTATATATATCCGGTTCATTTTGCACTCCAACTCTTAGATGTAAATACTCAATAAGCTCATATTCAATCCCAAATCTCAATGAAACCGGAAAATCCATTTCTTTAGATACGGCAAAATTTAATGATGAGTTTTTTATCGGAATGTAAGAAAGCCCAACATTATAAATTAACGGAAGTTCAACTTTCGATCTATTAAATCTTAGTGGATTATGAAGTGAGAATCCTAATAATAGATTTTTATTAAGAATAAAAATTCCACCAAGTTTAATATTGAAAACTCCTGAATTCCCATACCTTGCAATATTTACTGAATGGTAAAAAGATGTAATACCTAGATAAATATTATCATTAATTGTGGTTGAATAAGCGATGTTAAATTGATTCTCTCGGTAGAGTTCAAACCCATAAGTATAGGCACCAACACTCAAATTCCCAAAAGAGGTCGGCTCAATATAGGCTAAATAACCGTTTGATAATTCTTTTAGGCCAAATGGGGAAGGGGAATAATATACTCCGAATTCTCTATTATTTAACTGCGCTAATCCTGCCGGATTACTAAAGATAGCAAAAACAGTATTCTCAAGAGCAACGTTTGACCCCGATAGTGCAATTTGTTTTGCTCCGGCATTATTCTGTCCAAATGTAAAAGATGTGTGAAACGTCAAAAATAGAAGTGCAATTAAGTATACTTGATAGTGTCTCACAGATTTTCC
>CAYXXW010000289.1:0-4125 GCA_964469115.1 uncultured Melioribacteraceae bacterium | reverse complement strand
ACCTCGGAAAAACTTGAAGGATAATGTGGTTCATCTGAAGATGAATTGCCGGAACTTCCAACAAGTACTACCCCGTTTTCGTAAGCAAATTCAATAACATCCTTTAATAATTGGGAATACTGATTATCACCCCAACTCATATTAATAACCTTAGCGCCCATCTTAACTGCATAAATAATTGCCGATGCAGCGTCATCTTCTTGCCCTTCACCATTTTTATCAAAGGATCTTAAATTTAGAATTTTCACATTTGGGTCTAAACCTGCAATTCCAATCGAATTATGTTCAGCTGCAATTATTCCGCTGATATTTGTACCATGTCCATGTTCATCCATCGGATCATTATCCCAATCAGTAAAATCGTAATCCGGTTCAATTGGGAATATGTCAAGTTTATTAACAAAATCCCATCCATGGTAATCATCAATAAATCCATTTTTATCATCATCAATGCCATTAGTTGATTTATCTTTTCCGTTTGAATCTAATCCTTGCTCGCCTGAGTTGTAGAAAATATTATTATCTATATCCGGATGGAAATAATCTATCCCGGTATCAATTACTGCTAATAAGATTTCTACAGAATTTTCAGCAATTGCTTCCCAAGCTTCAGGAGCGTTAACACTTTGGAGTCCCCATTGTTCGGAATATAATGAATCGATTGGAGTGTAGTCTATCTTTAAAATTGAAGCTTCTTGCACATACTCAATTTGTGAATTTAACTTTAGTTGGGAGATGAATTTTTCTGATGAAATATTTGAAGGAATTTCTACTTTAACTATTTTATTAAGTTCTGAATTTAGATTTCCAAATTCATTAACAAAAGAACCGAACTTAATAGCTTCTTTGTTTAGTGCTGTCCCATTTGATGAGCTGAGGTCAGTAAGAATCTTGCTGATTTGAGAATACGACTCAACTGCTGTTTTTTCAGATGTATACTTTATAAATATTGTCGATTGACCAAATAAATGGGAGCATACAAATAAAAATATGAAAAGATTAAATCTCATAAACTGACTTTTCAAAATTAGTATTTACAGGTATCGGATATTCTCCGGAAAAACATGCTGTGCAAAAATTATCCGGTGTATGATCCACCATTGCTTCAAGCATTTGATCTAGGGTCATATACTCAAGAGAATCGACTCCTAAATAATTTTCAATTTCATTCAAATTACCTGAGAATCTGTTTGCAATTAACTCCTCTTTTGATGGAAAATCCATTCCATAATAACACGGGTGTAAAATAGGCGGTGATGAAATTCTTAGATGAATTGACCGTGCTCCCGCATCTTTTAATAAATTCACTAATTGTTTGGAGGTAGTACCTCTTACAATGGAATCATCAATTAAAACTACCTTTTTATCCTCTAATACACCTTTAACTGTATTAAATTTAATTTTGACACCAATTTCCCTTTTAGCTTGCCCAGGGATTATAAAAGTTCGGCCGATATAATGGCTTCTTATCAGTCCAATCTCATGTTTTGATGGAATTTCCATTTTCTGAAGTTGATTTTGATATCCAATTGCTACAGTATTTGAGCTATCGGGAACACTTATCACAATTACTTTTTCATTGGGATTATCGGGTTCAACAGGATGATGGCTTGCCAATACTTTGCCAAGCTTTCTTCTCATTTTGTCCACATTCGAACCAAAAATTCTGCTGTCCGGCCGCGAAAAATAAATAAACTCAAAAACACAATGTTTTTTTGGAGTAGAATCTTCAAAAATTTTATACGACTTTAAATCTTCAATTGATTTCGAATTTGAGTCAATAACTAAAACTTCACCCGGTTCAATATCGCGAATGTATTCAATATTATTAATATCGAATGCACAAGTTTCAGAAGCAATTACAAATGATCCATTTATCTTCCCTAATGCCAATGGTCGAAAACCATTGGGATCTCTGGCAGCAATAAGTTTGTCATCTGTCAAGATAACAATAGAATATGCCCCTTTAACTTTTTGAAGTGCCTCAATTATTTGTTCTTCTTGTGTATTTAATTTGCTTCTTGCAACTAAATGAGGAATTACTTCGGTATCACTTGTCGTTTGAAATATTGCGCCATCTTCAATTAATTCCTTTCTAATTACATCTGCATTTGTGAGATTTCCGTTATGAGCGATTGCAAAATTTCCCATTCTATAATTAACAAAAAATGGTTGAATGTTCTTATGAGAATCTGAAGCTCCTGTAGTTGAATAACGGTTGTGCCCAATAGCTGCAAAACCCTTTAATTTTTCCTCGAAAACTTCTGTTTCTGAATAAACTTCAGAAACAAGCCCTATTCCTTTGTGAACATTAAATTTAGTCTTATTCAGTTCATTCTTTTCGGCTGTAATTATTCCGGATGCTTCTTGTCCTCTATGTTGCAATGCATGTAAACCATAATAGGTAAGTATAGCAGGATCGTGGATCCCAAATATGCCAAAAATACCGCAATGGCATTGAGGTTTATCAAATTTCACTATTTTTACTGAGTTTAATGATAAGAAAATAAGATATGATTACAAGTCGGAACGGCGGGATTTGAACCCGCGACCACTTGACCCCCAGTCAAGTACGCTACCGGACTGCGCCACGTTCCGAATATTATATCTTAGAACGTAAATCTACTAAAAAGTTTCTTAAATCTTCAAGATCCTTTTTCATATCTCTTTTTTCTGGCGGGATTGCTGTAATGGAACCATTACCATTGTTTTTTGAAAGATTACGTTGGGCAATATTCTTCAATTCACCGGGATCACCTAATATTTTCTTTGCCCCTTGGATAGTGTATTTTTCTTCACGAAGTAAATTTTTAATAAGCAGAATCATCTTGATATCTTTATTTGTATAAATTCTGTTTCCTGCTCGATTCTTTGATGGTTTAAGCTGATCAAATTCGGTTTCCCAGTATCTTAAAATATACTGCTCCAAGTCTGTTAACTTACTTACTTCAGAAATTGAATAATATAATTTTTTTAACCCGAAATCTTTCATATTATACCCTGATTTGTTCTTTAGCTAAAATATATAAAGTGTTTAGAAATAGCAAGTTCTAAGAATAATTTAATTTTTTAGTTGAAACAATCAATCTATTTATATACTAAACATTTAACCAAAATATAAAGCAAATGCTTTAGCTGTTTTTATCATTTAAAATTATTATTCATTTTTATGAATTATCGAATATAATTTTGTCTTATTTAAATTGAGTTTTTTGTAAAATAAATATTCAATGATATGCAATATTTCGTATACGGTTAAGTTTAGCTATTAAAATCCAACTTATATTGGGAGCATCTAAATATTATGTAATAAATAATAAAGTAGTATTACTTCAAGAATAGTATAAAATTGATAAATTAAGATATTTTATTGATAAGATATACTGCAGCAAGATAACCATTTTCTTTAAATCCAGAGATATAACCATCAGTACTTTTGGTTGTAATCATAGTTTGTCTAAACTCTTCCCTATTTTGTATGTGGGAAAGGTGAACTTCGATTTTGGGAATTTTAATAATTTCGAGAGCATCTTTAATTGCAACAGATGTGTGGGTGTAACCGCCAGGGTTAATTATTAAAGCATGATATTCTTTGGGAGCATTCTGTATTTTAGTAACTATCTCTCCTTCAATATTACTCTGATAAAATGAGAACTTATTTTTGGGAAACTCTTTCGTAATAATTTTTTCTAAATCATCGAGTGTGAATGTACCATATTGCTCAGAATCTCTTTTTCCAAGCATATTTAAATTTGGACCATTGATAATTAGAATTCTCATCTTGCCTCGTCCATTTCTTCAATAATTTCTCTCAATTTAGGTTGAAGATATATCTCATCAATCCCAAGTTCTTTAAGAGCTGCTGAAAGTGTCATTACTTTTCTTTGGGTTGTTGATAATTTATTGATAACAATAATTTTGCTATCCTTAACTAAACAATAACCTCCCTTAAAATCCCCTCGCTCAAATCTTACTTTAGCTCCCATTTGAGATGCAAGAGATTTAAGATCTTCCAGAATTGTTTCAAACTCTTTTTCTTTTATTTTCATTATTATTACAAAATTAAATTACTTTTATAAAATAATAAAATTTTAGTAAGTATTTAATATGAATATTGCATCAATT
>CAYXXW010000288.1:0-4147 GCA_964469115.1 uncultured Melioribacteraceae bacterium | reverse complement strand
TTCTTTATTATCGGCAATCTGTTTTGAATCAGAGAAGGGCCAATCATTCTTTAGTATTTTAATTCTAAATACCGAAGCAGCCGAATCATACTTTGTAAAATTGTAATTTGATTTTACTAGACTATCAAATTTATTTAGAGAAATCTCATTTTGCTTCCCTTGAATTAAACTACTTTTCAAAATTGCTTCAAAAAATGATTTGCCAATAATTTGGTATCCAAGCAAATTAAGATGTAGATGATCAACCATTAATTCATTCCCTACAATTCCATTTTTGCTTTCAGAATTTATGACGGAGTCAATATTAACAACATTAAATTTATATTCTTTGGACAGGTTAAAAATAACATCATTGAATTTTTCAGGTGCTCGAAATCTTAATCCATCCAAATCTTTGGCCAATCGAAATAAAGAATCTGCTTCCTGAAAATTTGAATTAATATACTTTTCTTTTGCTTTGTTATAAACACTTCTTGCAGACTCACCATCTCCATTATTTATAGAATTAAATGGTTGCAGATCTTTCAAATTTGAAACTAAGGTTCCTATTAATACTGGAATGTTGTTCTCTTTGCATAGCGCGAAAATATCATTTAGATTCCTTTCAAATTGTTTAACGCCTGCATTATATAATTCAGAGTTAAACTCAATTAACTTCTCACGCGCAATATTCGACATCAAAGTGCCGTCAGAAATATTTTTTTTATTACTGAAAAGTGACTGAACGCTTATAACTATTTTTTCTATTAGTTGATAAATTTTGATCTTTTTAAGTTTGAGTATTAGATTAGTTATAAATCTACTGCTGGCAAAACCCTGGTTTGAACCTGCCCCAAGCGCACCGTAATATTCATTATGTCCCAAATAGATAAGAACTAAGTCAGGCTTTTTCTCAATTATACCTGGTAATAGATCAAGAATTGTATAAGAGTTAATTGCAGCCATACTTACGTTAGCAACTTCAAATTTTCCATTTGGGAAAGTGAATTCCAAACTTTTCTTTATATATTTTGTGAACGATCCCGAATTTTGGTAAGGATAACCTGCTCCTGAACTGGCACCTAATGTAATTATTCTAAATGATCCTTTTGGTTTTTCTTTAAATAAAAATGATTCTGTTGAGTAGGGTAAATTTTTGATCCCACTGAAATATTTACTTGTAATATTGGGATTTAATATTTCGTAATTATTATCAATACTTATCCATTCTTTGTAATCATTTCCGTAATTAAAAAGTCTAAGAGAAATTTCAGCAATTATTAACAAGGTAATAGGAATTAAAACTAGGGTAAAATAAAACCACTTTGGGGATGCTTTTTTATTTAATTCGGCAATAAAATTTTCAATCTCAGTTTTTTCTATTTTAAGGTGATTTGCTATTTCAACTGCTGATTTCTTACTTGCAGAATTACGAATAAATTCCTTTTGTTTTTTAGTTAACATCAATAATAATAGGTATTTTCTTAAATATTGTTATTTAGAAAGATATATTATTTAGTATTGAAATTCAGTAATTTTGTATGCTTGTTTAAACTATAAATTCGGAGATTAAAAATGAGCTCACCAAAAAACCTCACACTTATTTTTTTCCTACTAAGCTCTCTTATATATTCACAAACTGTTCCTGTTACACTCCATTATAAGCCTATTATTGAGGAGTTTACAACACTTCGACTTGTCGGTAATTTTAACGGATGGAATAATGCTGATCCAACTATGGTAATGACTGACGCTGATGGTGACGGCGTTTATGAAATTACCAAAGATTTTGCTAGGAATGTTGAGCATTTGTACAAGTTTGTTTTTGATGCAAACTGGGATTTTGCTTGGAATGATCCTGATAATCCAGTTATTAAGCTAACTGATAATAATAACTCTGTACTTAATGTTGTGGACCCCTATGTAACTTATTTATTACCTAGAGGAGTTAATACTGCTGGCAATATGTATGTGGATACAACGATTGCTGGGGAACCAATTAGAGCAATTTTTACATTTACTGCTGCTAATCCGATTAATATTAATTCACTTGAAGTTACCATTGATGGTTTTGCTGTTGAGAATCCTGTTCAATATTATATTGAAGCAAAAAAAGAATTCTACTATGAACCACCAATCCCATTAGGAGAAGGTGAGCATACAGTTGTTGTTTCTATCACTTCCGCTGCCGGAACAAGAACAAAGTCTTCTACATTTAATAGATTACCCGGTTTAGTAATTTATAAAGCTCCGATGGATTTTTATTACGATATATACAATACCGGGACTTCTGTCATTCAAAATATTAATGCAGTTTCTTTAGTTGGAGAGTTTAATAATTGGAACGAACAGTTTGATCCGATGCAGGATAATAATAGTGATGGCTTATGGGAAGTAACCACTTATTTGGAAAAAGGTAATTATGACTATAAATTTAAATTAAACAATTCTCTTTGGATAAATGATCCGGATGAACCCAATTTTAGTTCACTTAGTGATAATAATATCTTCTCTATTGTTATAGACTCAATCCCTTCAATAAAATTATTGTCTCCAAATGAAAGCTCTGTGTTTACTAATGCCTCTTCAGCCTTTGCTTTTAAAGCTTTGCTTAGACCGGGTGTAAAATCAACCGGAGTTGATGAAGGATCTATAAATATTGAATTAAATGGATCTGCAGTCCAGTACACTTTTGACTCTGACACAAATATAGTGTCTGCTAATTTAACTCTTAATGAAGAGGGTGATCATTACGTTAAAATAAGTTTCTCAAATGTCGAAGGACTATCTACATCTGAAAATTATGCATATGGATTGTACAATGGTGAAACCGGCTTTTATTACACTGATGCAATAGATGATGAGCCTTATAGTTATCCTACTGGCGTTGCTGATGGAAGCGCTGATATTATTTCATTTTATATTGATCAAGTGCCTACTCATGATTCGTTAAAATTCAAAGTTAATATTGAAGACATTACAGATCGCACAAGGGTTGGACTGTTAATTTCAAATCCAGTTAATGAAAGCACGAATGATCCGCTATCTCTTGATACTAGAACAGAGAGCTGGGAAAATGAAGGGATTTTTATTCCAATCGGATCACCAGGGAATACACATGAGAATTTGTCAAAAGAAAATAAATTTTGGCTAAGTACTGAATCATTCGATAATTCACTTTATGTTAATACAAATGCAATGTTTTCTGATGAGTTCAAATTTACTATCAGTCTTGCTTACTTAGATAGTTTATTAGGAAGTTGGACAAGAGACAGAAATTTTTATCTTTTCTCCTACATCGCTGCTGATGATATGAGTGGAAACGGGTTTGAAGTTACTTCCGCAGAAGGTGGAAGTGATAATGAAGAAGATCCCGATATTTATGATGCGGCATTTTTCAGAAGCGGATTTTGGCAAGATAGGGTTCTATCAAATTATATTCCTTCAGGTCAAAAGATGGGACCGAGATTGGTCTCGCTTAATGGTTTTAAAAGAGGTAAAAAAGCATTTACGGCTTCGGATATCTCTGACAGCTTAGCAACCTATGGACCGGCAATTAATTTTTCAACTCCGTCTGCTACTTTTTGGTATGATGATGTTACAGTTAAAGGAACATTAAGTGATCCCGATATTTCAACTATAACTTTTTCATATAATGGAGTTGAAACTACTGAGAATGTTACTAATTCAGAATTCAGTGTTCCGGTAACTTTGGAAGAAGGAAATAATATAATTTTTGTTAAAGCAGTGGATAATAAAGGATACGAATCTACATCAAAAAACTTAGTTCTTACATACGAAAAAGATCTTGCCCCGCAAGTTACTATTAGCGGGAATGTTAACGGTAGATCTGTTACTTTAACAGCAAACGGGGCTTCACTGGATGATGTGACATTTACTTATTATTGGACGGATGATGACGAAGTTAATCCCGCAAATATTATGGGAGCGGCAACTACCCAAACAATAAATTTTAATATCCCATTATCCGAAGGTGAATATTTTTTAAATGTAAGATCAAGGGATTCAAAAGGGAAATTTGCTTATGCTAGACAATTAATATTTGCAGATGGAGATTCTGTTTATCTTGCCGGAATTAATGATCATTCAAGTTGGATTGATAATGCGGTATTTTATGAGATCTACCCAAGATCTTATAGTTCTTCCG
>CAYXXW010000287.1:1984-4158 GCA_964469115.1 uncultured Melioribacteraceae bacterium | reverse complement strand
TACAAAACTGCAGGCGAGAATATACCGTTATTGATAAGGAAGAAGGAATTGAGCTTGATATTGACAATGAATACATAATGAGCGCAAAAGATTTGGCAACAATCGATTTTCTCGATAAAGTGCTGAATGCGGGTGTAAAAGTATTAAAAATTGAGGGAAGAGGAAGATCTGCTGACTATGTTTATACAACGGTTAAATGCTACCGAGAAGCCGTTGATTCAATTTTAGAAGGGACATACACAAAAGAAAAAATAGAGGTGTGGAAAGAACGACTCGCAACAGTTTATAACAGGGGCTTTTGGGATGGATATTATCTTGGAAGAAAAATGGGAGAGTGGAGTGACGCCTACGGCTCCAAAGCTACTACTAAAAAAATCTTTTTAGGAAAGGGAATTAAGTATTTCCCAAAAGCAAAAGTCGGGGAATTTCTTCTCGAGACCCATTCATTAAAAAAAGGCGACAACCTTTTAATTACCGGACCAACAACGGGTGCAATTGAAACCTCCGTTGATGAAATAAGAGTAGATGAAAAACCTGTAGAAGAGGCACATAAAGGTGAGCGTTTTTCAATAAGAATAGATGAGCCTATAAGAGCTTCTGATAAAATTTATAAGATCGTTGCCAGCTAATGATTTTTATTACATACTACAGAAGTAAGTGCATTGGCTGTAACGGATGTGTAGAGGCCGATCCAAACAGGTGGCGCGTTTCTAAAAAAGATGGCAAGTGTAATCTGATCGACGGAAAAGAAAAGAAGGGAGTTTATTCGGCAAAAGTCGGCAATGAAGAATTAAGTACTTTAGAAGCTGCTAAAAAGAATTGTCCGGTAAAAATCATTAAATTTACGATAAAGTAATATTGAATTTGTCATTTCAAATCCAATGTTTTTTGTTGGTGAGAAATCTTAATAAACAATTGTCAAAAGTTCTCTCCTTGCTTTACTCGTCAAGATAACAAACGTTAACTAAATACGGCTAAATTATGAAACAAAAAATTCTTAACAAACAAAACAATTCCAAGATGTGCTTCGTCTGCGGTATGGAAAATGACTTTGGGCTCAAAGCTTCTTTTTTCGAACTAGAAAACGATCAGCTTGTTGCAACTTTTAAACCATGTGAATTTCATCAAGGCTATCCAGGCAGGTTACATGGCGGAATTGCTTCAACAATATTAGACGAAACTATGGGCAGAGTAATTTTAATTAAAGACGATAACATTTGGGGCGTTACCATCGAACTGAATGTTAAATTCAAGAAGCCCATTCCACTTAATAGTACTGTTAAAGTCGTCTGTAACTTGACAAGTGAAAATTCACGAATGTTTGAAGGCGATGGAAAAATCATTTTAGAGAATGGAGAGACTGCAGCTACTGCTAACGGTAAGTATTTTAAACTAGCGCTTGATAAAATTACCGATGCAGATTTTACCGAAGATCAATGGTTTAAGATTGAAAAAGAAGACGATCCAAAAGAAATGGAGCTTTAGTTTTCTTGTCATTCCGGTTGTACTGTTTACAGACCGGAATCTATTGCGGCTTGATCAAACAATATTGAGCTTTCCGATATTTTAATGAATGTACTGGGTATTAAATAATGATTTTAATAAGTATTAACAATTAATAAATGACAGATCCTCTTTCAATCTCCCAGACAATTAAAAATGAAGCTGACGAACTTCTAAATAAATATCAGGTTGTTGAAATCCTTAGCAAGTATGGTCAAGTTAATTTTACGGGCAGTTACAAGCTTGACTTAATGTACAAAAAAGATGTTGATATTAGCTTGATTAATAACAACCTCTCAGTAGAAAATTTTACCCAGCTTGGCAAAGAACTAATTGATAAGCTTAATACTCCAATCGTTTATTACAGAAACACTAGAATTACACCCGTTGAGAATAGACCAGAAAATAGTTTGTATTGGGGAATTAAAACTGATGATTGGTTCATAGACCTTTGGGGAATGAGCGTTGAGATTTATGAAAGAGCTGAAAAATATATTGAAGAAATAAAATCTCAGCTTACCAAAGAGAATAGATTAATAATTCTGCGACTTAAAAATGAGTTTATAAAAAAGAAATCTTACGGAATAAGTTTTAACAGCCGAGAGCTTTATGATGCAGTTTTAAATCACAAAGTTAAAGATTCAGAACATTTTAATCTTTATTTAGAAAAA
>CAYXXW010000287.1:0-1884 GCA_964469115.1 uncultured Melioribacteraceae bacterium | reverse complement strand
CACCGACCCGGAAGGAAAGCCCTTGAGAAAACTGCTGAGATCAGTTACTATGTCGATCAAAACTTTCGGGGCAAAAGAGTCGGCTCTATTCTGATACAAGCTGCAATTGAAATATCAAGAAAAAATGGAATAAAAAATTTATTTGCTATTTTGTTAGATGTAAATAAAAGCAGTGTGTCAGTCTTAAAAAATTTTGGTTTTAAGAAGTGGGGACACTTACCAAAAATTGCCGAAATTAATGGTAAGGCTTGCGGGCAGTTTATTTATGGAAAACATTTATAAGAATAAACTAGCGAGTTTGTATAAATGAATTACAAAGAAGAACAATTCGGCTGGGCAATGAATGCCTGGATCCTCATTTTACCCTTTCTTATGCTGCTATTTTATTTGCTTGAAATTGGTGATAAACCAATGCCTTTGTATATTCTCGCAATTTTTGTGGTTTTTTTTCTTATTATTTTTCTTCTCTTCTTCAAATTAACTATTTCTGTTAATGATAAGTTTATAGTAATTTCATTTGGTGTTGGAATAATTCGGAAAAAGGTTCCTCTCAGTGAGGTTCATGAAGTGAAAAGAGTAAAAACTAGCTGGTATAATGGTTGGGGAATTCATAAAATTAAAAATGGCATGCTATATAACATTCAAGGTTTTAATGCTATTGAACTCTCATTCAAAAGTAAAAAATCAATTCTTAGAATTGGCATAAATTTAAGCAGTGCTCTTGATAAAGAAATAAAAAATAAAATTCTTAACAATAAAAATTAAATCTATCCTTAAATAATTTGTAACTTTATCTATAATAATAATCCGCGGTAAATTAAATGGAATTAAAATTGGCAGTACTTATTGATGGAGATAATATACCATCTGCGTATGTAAAAGAAATGATGGAAGAAATCGCAAAATACGGCAATCCAACCATAAAGAGAATATACGGCGATTGGACAAATCCCAAACTTCAAAAATGGAAGAGTGTTCTCCTGGATAATGCTATAACGCCTATTCAACAGTATGGATATACGACGGGGAAAAATGCTACCGATTCAGCTATGATTATTGATGCGATGGATGTTTTGTACTCAGAGAAAGTGAATGGATTTTGTTTGGTCAGCAGTGATAGTGATTTTACGCGTTTAGCGACAAGGCTTAGAGAAGCAGGGATGCAAGTATTTGGAATTGGAGAGAAGAAAACTCCGGAACCATTTATTGTTGCCTGCGATAAATTTATCTACATCGAAATTCTAAAAAATCAATCTGATGAAAATGAATCGGAGTCTACCAAAAGCAAATCTTCGCAAAAAGATAATGTGGACAAAATAACCCCAAAAGTCATTAAGCTAATTGCTACAACCATTTCTGATCTGGAAGATGATGACGGCTGGGCATTTCTTGGAGATGTTGGAAATCTGCTTCAAAAGAAACAGCCAAATTTTGATTCCCGTAATTATGGTTATCAAAAATTAACTCCACTGATTAAATCAATTAAGAATTTTGAAATTGAGCAGCGAGAAAGTCCAAAGGGGCGATTTAAACTTATTTTTGTCAGAAACAAGACATAATAAATATTTCAATCAGACTTCTTTCTCAAAACATAAACAGTGCATGGCTTTCTTGGTAATCTCCAGAGCCATATTTCTTATTAACTCACCTTACGCATAATGAGTAAATTTTGTCGTATTGAACCTTTCGTCAAGCTCAAGATAAACTCCACGAAATATCTAAAAGCCTCATCAGTTTATAATATTAAGATTCTCCGTAAAAAGAACGGAGCAAGCATTCACTCCTATTGACTGATAGCAGGCAAGTTCAGAATGATGGTCATGGGTAAGGTGAGCTATTAACATAGAACTAGAAACACTCAACTTACAACAGTAATTCATTTCT
>CAYXXW010000286.1:0-4168 GCA_964469115.1 uncultured Melioribacteraceae bacterium | reverse complement strand
AATAAAAATGCCAAAATTATCACGCTCCTTACTGTTTGATTAATAAGCTTTATTGCTTTCACAATTCCCTCAAAATTATTTTTTTATGCGTTAAACTTAAGTAAAATGAAGTCTATTCAAAAGTGGATAAATTATGGGATTAACTTTCCAGAAGATAATACTTCATATTTTTGCAGCCTTCAGTCTGCTCGCTAAAATCTTTCATCCTAATTTTGTTAACCGAAGTATGTATTACTTTACCAAATTTGTCAACATCAGATCGCGGAATAGTTTCAATCTTAGAAAAATTATCATCTCTCAGAAATAGTAACCAAAGTTCAAATTTTTTTATAGACGGAAATTTATTTGCAAGCACGTAAGCATAAAACTTTAATTGGTTTAGATATGTACTTCTCTTTTCTTTAATAGTCTCCTTAGAAATTTTATCCGATTTATAATCAGCAATTATAATTTTATCATCCAAGACAATTAGTTTATCAATAATACCATAAAGGAAATAATCATATTCCTTTTTATAAAATTCAATTTCGTTAAAGTACTTTTTGAATCTGTTAAGTTTTGTATAGCTATTAGATTTATAAAATTCACTTACTATATTTTTTATTTCATCAACGGAATTATGTATTTGTATTTCAGAAAAATAAATCGTCTCCTCTTCCTTATTTAGTAAATCCTTTGTTGATTCTTCAATCTGGCTGATCGGAATATTTTTCTCCAAAATTGAATGTAAAATACTTCCGATAAGATTGCCGGATATTTCCGCATCTTCTTCCTTTAGTGAAAACTCAAAATCTGTTTCTTCTCTGAATAATTTTGTTAACTCGCCATAGCCGAATTCATAAGTTAGTTCATATTTTCGGGGACAATTAAGAAACAAACTAATTTTTGATGCAGATACTATTTCATTCTTTTCATTAGATGGAATATCCGTAAGATGAATATTATATCCCTTAGTTATTTCATTTCCATTGGTCTTAGTTGGATCTTCATTTATATCAATCATATTTTCAATGTTTATATCAAAACTAATCTTCTTTGTGGATACTATATACTCATCATTTACATTTTTCATAAATGTGAGATCATCTTCTAAATTAAGTTTTGTATCTACAGAATCTAATCCAAAACTGCTAAAGATCATTGCCGCAAATGAATCTGTTTGAAATTTTTCCTTTTTAATATTCGCCGATATTATCAGATGCTCTTCAGCTCTAGTAATTGCAACATAAAGTAATCTTTTTTCTTCGGCCAAGGATTTCTTTTTCTGGACATAATTGTACATACCTACTATCGGAGCTTGCTTATAATCTTCAAAGAAATTATTCCCTTCAGGTAATTTTGTTAGGATTCCAAAATTCTTATCAACCACAATTTCCTTTGCTTTAAGTCTTTCATCAAAACTTCTTTGATTAGTTTTATAAAGAATCACAACTTTAAACTCTAAACCCTTAGCTTGATGGACAGTCATAATTTTAACAGAGTTCTCTGTTTCATCAATCTCTGCTTGTCCTTCATCTTCTAGTTGATCTATTGCATCTCGTAAATAATTAGTAAAATCGTAAAGAGTATTAAAGCCTTGCTCAGAAATTTGTATGGACCTCAGGATCAGTTTTTGTAAATTTGCAATTTCTTGTTTGCCATTCGGCTTAAATGCAATATAGCTCCAATATCCAGTTTCAGCATTTATCAACCTTATTAACTCGTTTGTCCTCAAACTTTTTGATAGCTTTATATGCTTCTT
This sequence comes from uncultured Melioribacteraceae bacterium, assembly GCA_964469115.1. Lineage (GTDB taxonomy): Bacteria > Bacteroidota > Ignavibacteria > Ignavibacteriales > Melioribacteraceae. Next base: position 2,427 of record CAYXXW010000286.1, on the reverse strand, counting down.
TAAAGTTTCAACAATTGTGCTGTAATTTGGAAAGTTTTCTAATTTGCTAAATAAGAATGATCCATTTGCAAATGCTATTTTTGTCAATTCAGTATCTGTTAATCCAAAATATGGAGCTCGTAAAATTGATGCCAATGCTAAATCATTTTTAGGGTTGATCAGAAAAGAGAGATAATTGTAAATATCTAAAATTAACTGCTGTTGAAAAAATCCTTTCCCACCAACAATGGAAAAAGGAATGTCATAATCCGAGAATACTTTTTCCAGTTCAGCAAAATTTTTTCTTTTGGTACAAAGTATTGAAAAGCTTCCATAATTATAATCTTTATAGCTTTCTTTTAACTTGAGTATCTTTCGAGCAACTATTTCTGCTTCGCTTATTTCCTCTTCATTCGAAATTAAAAATTCAACCTTGCCCTCCAATTCATTTGGGTAAGCACAGATAAGATCATTATATTCAACTTCGTTAAAAATCGGATTAGGCTCAGCAAATAATTTTCTGAATAATTTATTTGTGAACAATGCAATATTTGGGGCTAATCTAAAGGAGTGAGGAAGATCAAGTATGCTAGCCACAGTCTCTTTCGTCTCAATCTCTTTTTTTGTCTGATTAAACAATTCAACTTCAGCTTCTCTGAACATATAAATACTTTGCTTCTCATCTCCAACTACAAATAAATTTCCTGTAGATAAGTTTTTGAGTATCGGCATAAAAATATTATACTGTGTTTCATTTGTGTCTTGATACTCATCAATCATTATATACTTAAATTTTTCTGAGAGTAATTCTTTTACATCAGTTTCGTTTAATAGTTTTTGTGTAAGAAGAAGTAGGTCTTCAAAATCCAAAAATGATTTCTGATTTTTTTTGGCTGTATAACGCTCATTAATTTCTTGATAAAACTTGGTGATGTCTCTACCAAAAACAGCTAAATCTTTATTGAGAATCTCAAAATTTTCCTCAATTACAATATCCTTAAGTTCAGTAAAAGAATTATTGATCTCCTCAATTATTGAGGAATTACTTTCATATCCTTCTTTGGATAAATATCCACGTTTTAGAACAGTGCCGCTTTGGGTAAGAATAACGCTTCGAATAACGTTCAATAAAATGAATTTTCCCGTTAAACTTGATTTAGCCCTTAGCTCATTTAACAACCTATTAGTCTCAATTTGTTTTTCAGATAATTTAGCACTTCTATCTGCAGAATTTACTAAATCGATGTTTTTTAGCAATTCTTCAATTTTAGTTTTGAAAAGTAGTTCAAACTGTTCTTCAAATTTCTCGTGAAAATAAGTAGTTAGTTCCTCAATGTGTTTATTATATAAATTGGTTTGAAGCTGTTCGGTGGTTTTTCTTTTATTAAATAGTTCTTTTATTTTTTTAATTAGCTGAGATTTACTTCCAAAGATTCTAATAAGATTTTTTACGTAAGCCGAATTGTTGAATAAGTTTGAAGTGATAATTTCATCAAGACTTTTATCTAATAGTTCATCAGCAATTCTCGAATCAATTGGTGAAAAGTTGGCATCAATCCCGGCTTCAGGCGCGTAATCCTTAAGTATATCTATACAGAACGAATGAATCGTTGATATTTTAGCAGAGACTAAACTTCTTCTAATTGCTTCAAGTTTATATTTTTTGTGCTTATCGGCTTCTAAAATTTTTTGATCGAGTTCCCTTGCAATTTTTGAATAAAGCTCGCTCGCTGCTTTTTCCGTGAAGGTAATTGCAACAATATTATTTATTGAGATATTTTCTCTGGTTAATATCTCAACATATCTTTTAGATAAAACAGTGGTTTTTCCCGAACCGGCATTTGCAGTCAATGAGATATGTTTGTTATAAACTAGTGCAGCTTTTTGAAACTTCGTTAAAACACTCATACTAGTTTTGGGAAAGTTAATTTTATTACCGTGTCATTTTCCGAGCTGCTTTCTACATTAATTTCTGCTCCAGTACTCTTTAGATATCGCCTTGCCATACTTAGTCCTAATCCCATTCCATCTTTTTTTGTTGTAAAATTTGGTTCAAATATTTTTTCAAAGTCTTCTTTCAGAATTCCTATACCATTGTCAGTTACCCTAAGTTCGATTTCACTATCATTAGTATTAAAATTGAATTTTATCTCTGTAGCTTCGGACTGTATTGAATTACGAATTAAATTAATGATTGTTCTTTTTAACTGTTCAGCATCTCCGCTTATTATTGGGTCATCCTTCTCGTTTTCAAATGTAATTTTAATTTTCTCATCAGTGAATAAGTTAATTGATTGAAGAATTATTTCATTTAAGTTAAAATTTTCCAATTTTAATTTTGGCATTCGTGCAAAATTAGAGAACTCAGTTGCAATATTTCTTAAAGTTTCAATCTGATTAAGAATTGTATTTGTAACTTTATTAAAGAAGCTATCAATTAACTTATTC
>CAYXXW010000285.1:0-4173 GCA_964469115.1 uncultured Melioribacteraceae bacterium | reverse complement strand
TCATTATCAATATCGGCTGTTGCAACAGAGTTTGTTCGGTCCGATGATTTACCTCCAGAATTAGCAAATAATGTATAATCAACAAAATATCCATCACCAATATTTTTGTAATGTTTATTTGTACCATTTAACGAGCTTACATAAAGATCAATTTTACCATCATTATCAAAGTCTGCAGCACAAGCTCCCAAATTTAATTCTCTAAATTCCTTCTCATTATCCAAGTGACCGCTCACTCCTCTTTCCGAAGCTTCATTAGTAAAAACAATTCCTCCCTTATTTATGTACAAATGATTTCGCTCATAGAGTCCGCATGTAAAAATATCTACGAGACCATCATTAGTAAAATCAGCAGCTACTACACCATATTCATCATCAACAACTTTAGCTTGTTTATGAAAGGTAATCGAATTAAAACCCTTCCAGATAATTGGGACACGAGTATTATTTGGTGAGTTTGAATAATGTAGAATAGTACCATCATCACCCACACACCATCCTAGATTTTCATTTAACATTACTACAGATCTAAGGCTTGAATGAGATGGGCTTACAGTTTTAGTCCATTTATGTTTAGAATAACTTAATATCAATCCGTTTTGACCTACAGCTATAAAACTATTATCATCGATTACTGAAAACGATAGAGTTTTTGAAAGATCTTTATTTGTGGAAAATACTTGAATTGAATCGGAAATTATTTTTCCAATATAATTGTTCCCACGAACATATATGATATTATTCAATGATGCTAATTGAAGAACATTTTCTGAGTTGGGAATAGACTTCCATTTATTATTGAACTTAAAGAGTCCAGCACTTTCATAATTGAGTGCCCAAATAATCGAATCATTTTCAATTTTAATATCGCGAATAAGTTTGTTTGTGGGAGGTGGAAGAAATTCCCACCTATTATTTTTTAAGAGTGCTATTTCTCCAAACCCGGCAATTACGCCATTATTCCGATCCTTAAACTGAATTGCTTCAATTGAATTTGCAAGTGGGTGATATATATTTTCCCATTCTTTTCCATCCCAGTAAAATAATTCTGATTCTTGAAACTCAGTTTTTACAGAAATAAAAATTGATTTTAAGTTATTTGCACTATGTAAATAAACATTCATGGGCGGTTGAACAGACATTTTTCCCCACTTTTGTCCATCAAATATTAAAATTTGTTTACCTGATGCAATACCAGAATTTGATGAAAATAGAGTAAGATTATTAAGATCAGAAAATATTGGTGATGTTGTTTTTAACCAATTATTTGAGTTCGTCTGTTGTCCAAAGAAATTAATCCATGAAAATACTAAAGTAATAAGAACAAGATGAGTATTACCTTTCATGTTTTTTAGTAGTAGATAGATACAAAACCTTAAAAAATAGATTTATGTAATTTTTAATAAATTCACATACTGTCTCTAGGTTCTTTTAACCAATTTATTATCGACTTTTTTTGTTTCTGATTCAATTCAGCCTCTTTATGGAGAAGTACATAACCCTTCATTGGCATTTCGCCGGTTTCAATCATTTCAACACACTCATCCAATTTGTGATCTTTCTTACTTTTGTTATAATCCGACCAAAGGGAAAAATTTAAATGATTTCTACCGTCATTAACATGTTGTTCAAGTAGCCAAGAAACTGGCGCAACATTGGAATACCAAGGATATTTTGTTTCGTGGGAATGACAATCATAGCATGCCGATTTAATCAAATTCCCAATTTCACTTGGCGGATTTGAAACCGTGATAAAATCTTTGTAGATCTCAACAGGCGGATTATTCTTATCAATTGCTATAAATTGAATTGCTACAAGTACTGCAATAATGCCAATTAAGATTTTCGTTTTCATTTTTTTATTCCTTTCTAATTTTTAGAGATATCTAATTAGTTCTGTTAAATCTACTTATTTATAATTAATGCATTTAAGTATTTATACAAATCTACAACAAGGCATGAGGAAATTTGTACTTTTTCATTTTTTGAGAACCAATTATTTACATACCCACCAACTAACTGACCAAGGAAAAATGTACCGACCATTACTGGAAATGTTTTTAAATGCCATCCTAAACCACTTAAAATACGAATAGTGATTATGATTGGAACTGGTAAGTGAACCGCTAAAAACCACTTGAATGAAAATTTTTTTGTATTTGCACGCCAATATCCGAAAGGAATATTTAGCAGAAAGACAACTGCAGCAACTAATAACAAATCCATATTAAGCTATACCTAATTTCTCTTTAACTTCCATTTTTGCAGCAATTCTATCTTTATGATGAAAGTGTAAATTATTGCTTATTGTTTTAATATAGTGATCTTCATATGAATCTAAATTTCCATCGGCGTAGGCAATATGCCATAGATACTTAATGATCTTGTACTTCTCATCTTCATTGAGATTATTATTCAATACATCGGTAAATTCGTAAAGGCTAATTGAATTTTCAATTTGCTCTTCTGATTCGGCAATAAGCGAAATTACTTCTTCATCAGACAATTCGAATGTTTTTTTCATTAAGGACTTTATTTTATTTTGTTCTTCAACGGAAAGATTGTCATCTGCAGTTGCAATTTCAATTAACAAAGCACAAGCGGCAATCTGTAATTTATGTTCGCTTTCGTCAGAAGTAGTTTCCAGCTTAAAGTTAGTTGGTATAAATAAATCTTTCAGTTTTTTAAGCATAATTTCCTTATTCCTCTGGTAAAAATTCTTTGGGTGTATTATTATCAACTTTAACTTCTTTTTTAGCAGGACGTTCATAAATTTCTGTCATTCCTTTGTAAGTTAAAGGAATATTTTTATCAACTTGTTCCCAATCAAACCGCCATATCCAATTTCCACCTAATTTACTTGGGAAATTCATACGAGCTTCTGATCCTAGATTTAACATATCCTGCATTGGTATTATAACAATATCTGCAACAGAGGCATACGCAGTTCTAATGAGTTCAAAAGTGATGTCATTTCCATAACAACCTAAATACTTCTGGGTCCATTCGTAAATCCCACTTTGATCTTCTTGTTCTTTCGCAAAAAATCCTCTTGTTGTATCATTATCATGAGAGCCGGTAAAGACCACGCAATTCTTTATGTAATTATGCGGAAGGAATTTCTTATCACCACCCTCACCAAAAGCAAATTGAAGAATTTTCATTCCGGGGAAATCAAAATAATCCCTAAGTTCTTCAACTGATTCCGTAATAACTCCTAAATCTTCAGCAATTATTGGAAGTTCACCAAGTTCCTCTTTAATTGTTTCAAAGAGTTTTTTGCCCGGGGCTTTAACCCATTTCCCTTTAATGGCAGTTTCTGCATCGCCGGGAACCTCCCAATAAGCATCCAATCCTCTAAAATGATCAATCCTTATGATATCTACAAAATCTAAGGTTTTCTTAATTCTTTTAACCCACCATGAAAAATTATCTTTTTCTAATTTATTCCACTTGTAAAGAGGATTGCCCCATAACTGTCCTGTTTTGCTAAAATAATCTGGGGGAACACCTGCAACAGTTTCCAATTTCCCATGTTTATCTACAGAAAAATATTTTTTGTTTGCCCATAAATCGCAGCTATCGTATGCGACAAATATTGGGATATCACCAATAATTTTAATTCCTTTTAGGTTTGTATATTCTTTTAATTTACTCCACTGTTTAAAGAATGTAAACTGCATAAATTTTTGAAAATCAACACGATATTCTAATTTTTCTGTCCATTTTTCAACAGCACCGGTTTTCCTAAAAGCAATATCATTCTCCCATTCAGTCCAAAGCTTGCCTCCGTGATATTCTTTAACAGCCATAAAAAGTGCATAATCGTCCAGCCAATATCTATTTTCTTCACAAAAAGTGCCGCATTCTTTACTAAAGCTTTTGCCATTTGTTTTATAATGCTGAAATGCATTTGATAAAAGTTGATACTTTATTTCGATCAGCGGTCCAAAATCAATATGGTATTTATCGAAGAGTGGGATTTTATCAAGATCAGCTTGAGTAAGCAACCCATCTTCTTTAAGAAGTTCTAAATCAATTAGTAGAGGATTCCCGGCAAATGTTGAAAAAGATTGGTAGGGAGAATCGCCGTAACCTGTTGGTCCCAAAGGAAATACCTGCCAAAGTTTTTGACCGCATTCAGCTAAAAAATCGACAAAATGAAACGCATTT
>CAYXXW010000284.1:0-4204 GCA_964469115.1 uncultured Melioribacteraceae bacterium | reverse complement strand
TCAACATCCGGCGGCTCAGTATATGCTTCAATTATGGAACAGCCGCGCGAAGATTGTAAATTAACAACATCCGGTGGCGGTGTAACTGTAAAACTTGCAAAAGATATTAATGTTTATTTAGATGCCAAAACCTCGGGAGGTTCGGTAAATTCAGATTTACCAATTACTATTAAAGGTAAAGTAAATCGTTCTTCACTGCAAGGTAAAATTAATGATGGCGGTCCACAGCTTTATCTTAGGAGTTCCGGCGGCAGTATTAATATTGAAGAAATTTAGCTGACAAATTCAATTAGCAAACCTTCAGAAATTATCTGAAGGTTTACTAAACTTTAAGATCCCATACATAAAAATCGATTTCAAGTTTTGCTATAAAAGTACAATTTTAATTATTATTAGTTCGCATTTTTGTTAGGACAAAAAGTTCATCATCTGCTTTGAAAAGTTTATATAAAAACATACTTCTAGTTATTGTAAGAATTCAATTATTATTCAACTCTTCTTTCAATAATCTTTGTTAGTTTCGTTTTAATATTTTTAGAATGAAAAATATTCTTACTTCCAAAATCCCCTATTTTTTATCAAATAAAATTTCAATATAAGAATATTCATCACAGCTAAAATCAATTAAAGTTGATGTTTTTGTTTCACTTTGATTTTTATAATGAGCATCTGTAATTACATTACATGTGTGGTTACCTTTAATTATATACATATTATCCAAATTGGAACTAATGGGAATATTAACCGCTGAAAAACCAAGCTCAGTTGAAGAATTACTATATTCTATATTTCCTGACCAACTCATTTCTGTAACCAAATTCAATTCCTCATTTAATGTAACGGTTAATGATCCTGTTTCTCCACCTTCATTATAACTGCCGTAAAAGGTATTTCCGGAAAAACTACCGATTAAAGTGTTTGGACTCATTCCCACAATGGTTGTGTATAGATCAGGAATATCTACAACATAATCAATCAGTATATTACCTGTGAATTTTAAGCCCACGAGACAACGATTGTAGTCTAACTTTAATTCTGATTGCTTTTTAACCTCAACCTTTAAATCTATATTAGTTGTACCAAGATAATCATCAGATGTTACTAAACAATTTACTAGGACTACGATAAACTGTTTCATATCAGCCGAGTAACTCTTTAAGTTTGGTATTTCAAAATCTTGTGCGTGAGCTGTTCCCAAATACTCTGCTTCACCATTTTTATTTACACCAAACACTACAAGGGCTAAACCAGGTAAACCTCCCGGAGCATCCATACTGAATAACATATTATCGGTTTCTTCAAATTTATTATGTTCCAGATTAATTTTAAAAATCTTTGCAGATAGATCAGGATAAAGACCAATATTTGCTTCACTAGATCTAAATACTTTCAATGTATCTTCAATGCTTTCTATATTCCACTCAGCATGATTTTTTTTTAGAAAATAGCTTATTTGCCGATCATAAATTTGCCCACCTACATATTCCTTAAAAAAGTCTGGCCACCAGTCTGCAATTAATGCATCTACATTTTGTAGTAAAGCCGCAGGTATTAAAATATTATTTGATATGCTAGTGTATGTCTTTCCAATACCAGCCTTTCCATACCTTTCATCTTTCGTTAAATATTCAATTACTGATGACATTCCTATTCCATGCATTGTAATTTGAGGCAAATTATCAGTGGTATATTCTCCAGCACCAGCTCGGAGACCATTAAATGGAGCAATCCCCCAATCAGGATAATTTTGAGGAAATTGAAAATCGGGATTGTTAGTAAAAAGTTTTTCTACCCAAGTATATGTTGCTAAATTAAACCAATGAGCAGCCTTCACATTACTAGGTAGACTCATATACCATAATTCACGTGCAATCAGATGTTTCCCAATAGAAATTTTTAATTCGCTATTTGAAAGGATATCTGCTAGAACTGCACCAATACTTACATTAAATATTGTGCCTAGTAAAGGATCGTATTTTGGTCTAACAATCTCATCTTGAACTTTGAGTAAAATCGCACCTTTGATGGCTTGTGGTGCAAAGTTAATTTCTAGGTCATTTCTAACAATTTTTAATGCACTTTCAAAGATATCTTCAACTGCATTTATGTGTCCTTCTAGACTTGGAGGATACACTATCCCAAAATTCTCAGTATTCTTTTGCTTGTATCCTTGATTCAATTTTATATGTATTTCCTCCAAAAAATAAGTAGGACTCAATAAGCCTGAAGTTTTATAATGAGAAGATTCATTATCCCCAGGTAATTCGCCAATAAAATATCCAGAGGAATCTGAGGCAGCGTATAGCGCGTAAACAATTGAAGAATCACCACTAAGAGGATCTAATTCTTCTGTGCCAACTGCAATAAATCTATCTCCAGTTAATACTTTAGTGGATTTTACTTTAATTTTAATTGTTTTTGAATAATCGTCTGGTAAGCCACTAATTTTGAAAGAAGTTGATACTGTATGTTCGCCGAATGCACCATCATCAGTTTCCTCAAATATTGCAATCTCTTGATTTGATGTAAATGAACCAGCAGGAATTGTTATAGTGATATCATCTGTTCCAATACTACCACCTTCAGAACCTATAGTGGCACTTGTTGTAGGTTTCTCTTCTTCAATTTCCGAAGGAGAAGAAGGATCATCTGAACAACCAAATGAAATTAAAAGTATTAAAGTGATGGTAAGAAGAGTTATTTTTTCTATCTTTTCCATTAATGCTTTCATAATGTATCCCCATTAATATTTTTCTGTTTTCTAATTCTTAAGTAACTGCCACACCTTTACAATTTGCATAAGCAATAGCAAAACTCTACTCATTTTTAAGCTTATAAATGTATTTTTGCTCAGTAAAGAACCAATAAATATTTTGTTATTCATCAACTGCAGTTTGAATAACATTTCTCTTTTGTAAATAAAATAATGTTTGAATTACAGCAAAATCTAGAATTGAAATTTCTATTGAAAGAGGATAAACTATTGTGTTAAATAATTGTTTTAAACCATGTTTTAATATTCCAGTCAGCACAATAATCTCCGGAAAAGAAAGAATAAGGTATTAAAATAAACAACTTTTTTAAGTTAGGAATTATTCATTTAAAATTCAATAATTTAGAGGTTTAAGGAAACTACCTCATGTCCTATTTTTCATTTGTCTAAATAAAAATTACTGTTATAAAAGTCTTGTTGATTTTAAATCTGTGTCTCGATCAAAAAAATATAATCCCTTTAACATAAATTATAAATATTCAATGTTTAATAAGCATTTATTATGAGTTGGTCATAGTTTATTGCTATCAGCGTGATACTTGTCACTACCTTATTTTATGTTTTCTTTTAATTCTATTCAAAATTCATTTTTATTCAGTTTAGGTTAATCAATGAAGTTAAAATTACAAGATGGAATACGGCTTTTAGAAGAAGAGTTAAGTCAATTAGATACTGCAGTAAGAAATTTTGAAAATAATGGAGGCAACGGTTCATTACTGGATGAAGCCTTAGTTAGTAAAATATCCGATAATCTTTCCAAATTACAATTACCAACCGAAATAAATAAACTTACGACATATTCCAACTCACTTTCTCAAAAAATTCAAAATGTTCAAAATAAATTAGAATATTTGGAATCAAATTTATACAATGATAATGCTTCTTTGAGTAAAGAAATTTCAAAGGATATGGAAATGATTTTAACTGGTGTGAATAGTACTAATCATTATTTAATGGCTTTGGTTAACGAAAATGAAAAAAGATACAATGAAATGGAAGATAGGTTAAATGATATAAAAAAGAAAAATAGAGCAACTCTTTGGTTGGTAAATTCATTAATCCTTTTTATTATTTTTGCATTAATGCTGAATTTCGGAATATTTATGTAATGTTAAATTCCTACACTGGGTAAGAACTATAATATTTTTTTAATTCTCTAATCTCTATAAAAAAGTTCAACAAGCCTTTTCAAAACATAAAATATTATTTGTCACAATTTTGTCATTCATAAGGGCTTGCAATTAGTAACCCCTTATCAAATAAGGGGTTAGGGGGATATTGAGGCGACGATCGGATTCGATGAGCTACCTCTTGAAAATTTCCTAAAAACGCAATAACGCCCTTATTTATAACAACTTACGGGATTTTGAAAACATCTACATATCCCTATTTATCCCTACTTTTCGCCACAAAACTGTCACGATTCTGCCA
>CAYXXW010000283.1:0-4217 GCA_964469115.1 uncultured Melioribacteraceae bacterium | reverse complement strand
CATAGCATATTGAAGTATTACTACAAAATAAAAGAGTAACGAATAAATCATCAATTGCTTAACAGCATGCTCACCAATTTGATTTGCATAGCTTAATTCGGTTTTAAGGTTTTTGAAAAAAGTAAAGTTTTCAGCAAGCTTACTTAATGTTTTAAAAGAAAAATTATAACCACTAAAAAGGAGAAACAAAAGTGTAAGAATAACTAAGAGAAAGACTATTATTGGGAGAGAATAATAGAATGAATAATAAATTGATAAGAATAAAGTCGAAGCAACACATCCACCAATTAAAACAATAAATAATGATGCAAATTTCTCGATTATTGTTGCAATAGTAACTTTCATCAAACTAACATCATCAAAAGCTAGTTTTCTACCTAAATATTCACCAACTCTAATTGGGGTTACCAAACCGGCACTAAATCCATAAAATAAAGATCGCCAAATTTTAGAATCATCAACAATACCGAGCAAAGAACTACAAACTACTTTCCATTTTTTGAACTGTAAATAAATATTTATTAGACTTAATAGAAATACTAAGACTATTAATTGTTTATTAGAACTTTTAATCGCTTCAATAATATCTTTATAGTCAACAAATTCAACTAAATAGTAAAGTAGAACAAAAGCAATAAGTAATTTTGCATATAGTTTTAATCTATTTTTATCCATCAAAAAGGCTCAGTTTTAATCCCTCGGTACAATTCATGCAGATAGGCACCATTTTTCTATTTTTTAGAATAGCGCTTCTAAAAATATTATATTGTTCGCTAAACCATATTTCTTTAAAAGTATTAACTTTTATATTTCCTAATTTGTATTTAGCATCCTTATCAAAACAACAAGGAACAACAATACCATCCCAAGTAATTATCGAAGTTCTCCATAAGGCAAAACATCTATTACCCATTTTTTTCTTTATTCTGAATGAGTTATTTTCAACTTTATACCTAGAATATTTTGAATTATTAGGTAGAAAATGCTGAGCACTCTCATAAGATGTAACTTGCATTGTCTTTAAAGCAACCTTATTTACACCAAGTTCTTTTGCATATCTTTTAACTTCTTTAATTTGATGTTCATTCTGCTTCATTACAATAAATTGAAATTCTACAAAAGGTTTTTTTAATTTACGTGAAATTTTATTTTGCATAAATAGTCGAAAAGCTTTATCCACTTTTTTAAAAGTTCCGCCAACTCTATAATTCTGATAAGTTTCTTCATTTAGACCGTCTATCGAAAATATTAGTTTGTCAGGAGGATATTTTAGAATAATTTCGATATTTTTTTCATTCAGTAATAATCCATTTGTGCTGATAGAAGTGTAAATATTTTGTTCTCGAGCATATTTCAACATTTTGGTTAAATCTTTATTTATAAAAGGTTCTCCTTGAAAATAAAGCTGAACGTAAAATCCCGTATATTTAATTTGATCCAGCCATTCTTTAAAATTTTCAAAACTCAATAGACCCAATTCTCTTGTTAATTCTCCTAAACCAGAAGGACATTCGGGACATTCTAAATTACAACGATTCGTAGGTTCAATTGAGAAGGACATAGGAAGTCCCCAAACAATTGGTTTGTTTAAAATTCTTGAGAATTGATATGATGAAACTACTTTTATAGAATTAACAAATCTTTTCAATGAAAAGTAGCTGAGTAAATTTATTTCCAAAATAATCTTTGCATTATATTCTAATAGTAAATTAGTCAAAACACTTTCAAAAGAAAAGACTGTGTTTCAAAACTTCAAACTACTAAAATTTGGTACTATTATAAATTATGCGCATTCAACAGTCATTATTATTATTTTAGCAATTAAATTTTACTGGAGAAACTATGTTAATTGATTTTTCTGAAATTCCGGGAACTAGTGAACTTTTCTTGGATTATATGAATGACTTCAAAAAAGTTGAAAAATATTATAAAATAAATTTTAGAGATGAAGCCAGATATTCTGAATTATTTGAAAAAGTTACATCAAGAGTAAACCCAAATAAAACTGAGTTAGTTAGAATAATAAAAGACCAGTATAAAAAATTTACTCCCTCAGATAAAACAAAACAAAATATTGAATTACTTAATGATGAAAAGACCATTGCAGTTTTTACAGGTCAGCAAATTGGAATTTTAGGCGGACCGCTATATACTTTTTATAAAATCTTCACAGCTATAAAATTGAGTGAACATCTTTCTGAAAAATTTGGAGAATTTAACTTTATTCCAGTTTTTTGGATGGCGGGCGATGATCATGATTTTGATGAGATTAGCTATGTTAATTTAGTAAATAAAGAGAATGAACTGAGTAAAATTATTTATTCCGATGGTTTTGAACCCCAATTTAATAGAGGTTCAGTTGGAGATTTAAATTTCATGAATTCCATTTTGGAATTTAAAAATAAAGTTCAGTCGGAAATGAGAGAAACTGAATTTAGTAAAAAATTCTTTGAACTTATTGATAACATCTTAATTCCCGGACTTGCAATAAAAGAATCATTTTTTAATCTGCTCTACCAAATTTTTGACGATACAGGAATAATTATTTTTAATCCTCAAGATACTGAAGTAAAAAAATTACTTAAACCAATCTTTACAAAAGAAATAACTGACTATAAGAAACATACTAAGCAGCTTTTACTTGAAAGTGCAGAACTTGATGAAAATTATCACGCTCAAGTAAAAATAAAGCCTATAAATTTATTTATGTCAGATGAAAGTGGGCGAAATTTAATAGAACCGATTGAAGATGAGTTTAGACTAAAAGGTAAGCGAAAAAGAATTTCCAAAGAAGAATTACTCAATAAAATTGAAAATGAACCGGAACGGTTTAGTGCTAATGTTCTCCTCAGACCAATTTGTGAAGATTATCTTTTCCCGACAGGATTTTATATTGGTGGACCCGGTGAAATAAGTTATTATGCACAGGCAATTCCACTTTATAGACAGTTTAATCTTCAGCACCCAATAATTTTCCCCAGAGCTTCAGCAACAATCGTCGAGAAAAATATTGCCAAGATACTTATTAAATATAATCTGAGTACTACTGATTTCTTTAAGGGAAGTGACCTATTAAAAGAGGATTTGATTAAATCCTTATCTGATTTTAATCTTGAAAATGATTTTAATTCAGCCGAAAAGTCGATTGATGAGACATTGAATCTTTTATCCGAGTCAATCAGAAAAGTTGATAATAATCTTCAAAATTTGACAGATAGTACAAAAGGTAAATTGCTTCATCAGCTCAACGTTTTAAAAGAAAAATCTATGAAAGCTCAAGAACAAAAATTTGATGCAGCATTAAGACAAATAACTAAAGCACAAAATCTCATTTATCCTAATGAAAATCTTCAGGAAAGAGAATTGACACTCATAAATTTTGTTAATAAATACGGATTTGATTTTTTTGATTGGCTTTACAATGAACTTGACGTAACCGAATTTAAACATCAAATTCTTGAGATTTAGTGTGGAATGAAAAAAGTTCAACTTTATTTGCTAGCCGGTTTAGGCTTTGACGAAAGGATTTTTTATGAGCTGAATATTGAGAATTCACAAATCAATTATTTAGAGTGGCTTGAACCGGAAAAAGATGAAAGTTTTGAAAATTATGTAAAGAGAATATCTTCCCAAATTAGACCAACAGATAAACCTTTAATTTTAGTCGGTCACTCTTTTGGGGGAATTGTTGTTCAAGAAATTGCTAAAAGTATCAACGCTCTAAAAGTAATTATTGTTTCAAGCATCAAGCTAGAAGAAGAAATACCCATTACTTTGAGATTTCTTAAAGCAGTTCCGCTTTATAAATTTTTCAATGGAAAAATAATACTTGCTACTTTCCCAATTTGGGCACGAATGTTTGGCTATAACTCAGAAAAAGGAAGAAAGCTTTTTAAGCAGATGTATGGTGGGTGTTCGGATAACTACTTTAGATGGTCATTGCACCAAATTGTTAATTTTCATGGAAATGATGTTTTAGAGAATTTAATTCATATACATGGAAGCCAGGATAAAACATTTCCAATTAGTAGGATCAAGAATCCAATAAGAATTGATGACGGAAGTCATTTTATGGTTTTCTTAAGAGCTAAAGAAGTTAGTGAAGTAATCAATGGTGAACTTAAAAAATTATTCAGATCGAATTGAATCAATAAATGACTCACCAAAACTTGTAAATTCGTATTTCCCACTTTCATTTAATTGAAGAAAAATTCCCA
>CAYXXW010000282.1:3092-4243 GCA_964469115.1 uncultured Melioribacteraceae bacterium | reverse complement strand
GGAGGAATATAGCAGAGTATTATTCTGATGAGCCAATGATTCTTGGTTACGATCTTATGAATGAACCTATCGCACACTATTTTGAAGATGAAGGTCTAAATGAAAAACTGGAACCGCTCTACAAGAGAATTGTGGAAGCCATTAGAGAAGTTGATACAAATCATGTAATAATATTGGGTGGAGCAAGATGGAATACTGATTTTTCAGTATTTGGAGATCCTTTCGACGACAATTTAGTTTATGAATTTCATAAATACTGGATGCCACCTGTCCAGAGTGAAATAGAAGAATACGTTAGTTTTAGAAATAAATATAATGTACCAATCTATATGGGTGAGTCAGGTGAGAATGAAGATGAATGGGTATCTAATTTTAGGAAATTATTAGATCAAAATGAAATTGGTTGGCACTTTTGGCCCTATAAAAAAATGGATAATACTCGTGGACCAGTAAATTTTAATATGCCCGATAATTATGATTTAATAATTGATTATGCAGAATCTGATAGAAGTACTTATAAAAATATTAGAAATAATAAATCTGATATACAATTAGTAAAAGCTACATTAAATAATTTTCTTACTTTATGCAAATTTGAAAATTGTTTTCCAAATAAGGGATATTTAAAAGCACTTGGATTAAGCCTTTAGACTTAGTATTCATTCATATTTATACAAATTTGGTAAGAAGATATTGCGTTTGAAAATTACAAATAGAATTTTATCTATTGCAATTTTATTTTTAATAATTTGTACTAAACAAATAGCACAAAATTTAGTACTTAATGAAATTATGACTTCAAATTCTGGATCCTATATCGATGAATTTGGCTCTTCACCTGACTGGGTAGAAATTTATAATAATTCTGAACAGCCAATTAATTTATCCAATTTTACTCTTTCCGATGATCGTGATAATCTTACTAAATGGAATCTCCCTAATTTAGAATTAGGATCACAGCAATATATTCTAATTTCAGCCTCTGGAAGGGATATTATAAATACGGCAAGTTCATGGGAAACAATTATCGGACAAGGTGATATTTGGAAATACTTTCTAGGTAAACAAGAACCGCCGGGGAAATGGAGAGACAATGAATTTAGTGATTTATATTGGACTTCCGGATTTAGTGGATTTGGGTATGGAGACGG
>CAYXXW010000282.1:0-2992 GCA_964469115.1 uncultured Melioribacteraceae bacterium | reverse complement strand
ATATTCAATCAATTTTAAGAAATGGGATTAACGTTTTAGCAATACAAGTGCACAACTCTGGTATTGCTTCTTCTGACTTAACTGCAATTCCATTTTTAACATTAGGCTATAATTCCAGTTCTAATCCAACGAATGTTGCAGATGAAATTATTTCTCTTTTGCCGACATCCCATACTAATTTTAAAATCTCAAATGGGCAAGAGTCTGTATATTTATCCGAACTTAATGGAACTATTATAGATTCTATTGGAACAGTTTTTATCCCGGATAACATATCATACGGAAGGTATCCAGATGGGAATAGTAGTTTGTATTATTTTGATAATCCAACTCCTGGTGAATCAAATATTGAACAGGGTTATATTGGTCAAGTAGATGAACCACTGTTGAATGTTCAAGCCGGATATTACAATAGTCCTGTGACTGTTCAACTAGTGAATGAGAATCCGAACTCAAAAACATATTATACTCTTAATGGTTCGGAGCCGGATTTAAATTCTTCTGAGTTTGGTTCATATATAAATATTAGTTCTACATCGGTGATTAAGTTGAAGTCATATATTGAAGGCCACTTACCAAGTAATACAAAATCTTATACCTATTTCATTAATGAAGATAGAAATATAACAGCAATTTCACTCTCAACAGATCCTCAAAATTTGTGGGACTATAATAATGGCATTTATGTAATGGGTCCTAATGCTGAGCCAGCTTTTCCTTTTTTTGGTGCGAATTTTTGGCAAGACTGGAAAAAACCCGCGCACTTTGAATATTTTGAAGAGGGTAATACAAGAGCAATTGCTCAAGATGTAAGTATTAAAATTTTTGGAGGATGGAACAGGGGACAATCTCAAAAATCTATTTCAGTGTTTCCCCAAAAAGATATAAAACATAAAATTTTCCCTGATTTAGATATTGATCAGTTTAGTTCAATAGTACTTCGTAATTCTGGGAACGACTGGAATTTTACTATGCTAAGAGATGGCATGGTGAGTAGAATTGCAGATCAATTAAACATAGACAATTTAGCTTATCAACCTGCCGAACTTTACCTGAATGGAGAATATTGGGGTATCCACAACATAAGGGAAAAGCTCAACTTAAGTTATATTGAATCTCATTATAATGTTGCTAATAATGAAATTGATTTACTGGAATTAAATGGTGAAGTAATTGATGGTACTAATGGTAAATATTTTGAATTAATAGAATTTTTAAACCAAAATCATTTATCAGATAATTTAAAGTATGAATATGTTAAATCCCAGATTGATATAGACAGTTTTATAGATTATCAGCTTCTACAAATTTTTATAGCAAATGTAGATTGGCCGGGAAACAATTTGAAATTCTGGAAGGTGCATAGTGATTCAGGTAAGTGGAGATGGATATTATTCGACACAGATTTTGGATTAGGTTGGATGTATGGAGAAGATTATACTCACAATACTTTACGTTTTGCCCTTGAAACAAATGGACCTGATTGGCCTAATCCACCTTGGTCTACATTTATTCTGAGGAAACTCTTAGAGAATCCAGCCTTCAAAGAAAAGTTTATTAATAGATACTCTGATCTTGTAAATACTGCACTGAGTTATTCAAATATATATGAAATTTTAATCGAGGTTTCAGAAGAAATTAAATTAGCTATTCCTAGGCATTCACAAAAATGGTATCAATTTTCTTTTTATGATTGGTTAAATAACTTGGATGTTATTAAACGATTTGCAATTCTAAGAAGTATATACTTGAATCGTTACTTTGAGGAAGAATTTAATTTAGGTGAACCTATCGAGATTGAGATTAAAATTTATCCAATTGGTGCCGGCAAAGTTAAAATTAATTCTGTCATACCCACCAATTATCCGTGGAAAGGGAAGTATTTTAAGGATCATCCGATTAAGTTGACTGTTATTCCAAGTCCAGGTTTCACATTTACTGGTTGGAGTGGAGGTTCAAGTAGTAACAGTAATTCTTTGGAAATTATTGTAGGAGATTGGTTAACTATTCAAGCGAACTTTGAAAGAGATAATAATCATCCACAAATCGTCATAAATGAAATTAACTATAATTCCAGTTCAACATATGATACTAAAGATTGGATAGAGCTATATAATAATTCTGACGAAGTCATTGATTTATCTAATTGGGTATTAAAGGATGGGATTGATACTAACATTTTTGTTTTCCCATCTTCTGTTTCTATTCCAGCAAGGGAATATCTTGTACTATGTCGAGATACATTAGATTTCAAGACAGTTGCTGGTTCCGAAAGGAAAATTATTGGCAATTTTCAGTTTGGTCTTAGTAATAGCGGCGATCTAATTAGGTTATATGATGAAACCAATGTTTTAATTGATAGTGTAAGATATGATGATGCTTCACCATGGCCAAATGAGGCAGATGGTAGTGGGAGTACATTAGAATTAAACAATCCGGAATTAGATAACTCGGTTTATTCTAATTGGAGTGCTTCTGACTCCTTTGGATCTCCTGGTGCCGAAAATACGAAATTACTATTGGGTTTACCTGATCCAAATGAAAATATTAGTCATAGCTTTTATTTATCACAAAACTATCCGAATCCTTTTAATCCGAATACAATTATTAGTTACATTATACCAAAAGAAAGTAAGGTCTCAATTAAGGTATTTGACATTCTGGGAAATGAGGTGACTGAACTAGTCAATGATAAAAAAACAAAAGGTGAGCATTGGGTTGTGTTTAATGGTTCTAATTATTCTAGCGGAGTGTATTTTTATCAAATAACTGATGGCAACTCAAGTTTAGTTAATAAAATGATATTAATGAAGTAGAATTAGTTTTTAAGTTATAAATACTATTATTATTTAGAGAGAAATTATAATGAAATTTAACAGATTTCTAGAAAATGGACATAAAGTATCTGCAATCGGTCTTGGTGCATGGCAGTTGGGAGAAAGTTCTGATTGGGAAAGCATGACAGAACAAGAAGCAATTGATCTTGTTCATA
>CAYXXW010000281.1:0-4244 GCA_964469115.1 uncultured Melioribacteraceae bacterium | reverse complement strand
TGAACAGAATGCGGATCGTACATTGGGGCCTGTATATTTATATTAAACATTTATTGCCTTTCTTTTGATTATAAAAATCCAAGACTTAGTTTGGCTTCTTCACTCATCATGTCTTTATTCCATGGCGGTTCCCAAACTAACTCTACATTTACTTCATTTATTTCTTCTAGACTTTTTATTTTTTCTCTGACTTCTCCGGGTAAGCTTTCAGCAACTGGGCAAGCCGGTGAAGTAAGAGTCATTGTAATTATTACATCTGCATTATCATCAACTTTAACATTGTAGATCATTCCAAGTTCGTAGATATTAACGGGTATTTCCGGATCATAAATTGTTTCAAGTGCTGATATAATTTTTTGTTCTAAATAATTTTTGTCAACCATTAATATTCCTCATGAAAACATTTTCTTAACTTTTAAGAGTGCGTTGTAAAGTAAATCAACTTCTTCAATTTTGTTGTACATACAAAAAGATGCTCTAGCAGTTGCGGTAAGATTAAATCTTTTTATTAAAGGCATTGTACAGTGATGTCCGGTTCTAATAGCAATACCATCGGTGTCTATTATTGTCCCGATATCATATGGATGAATTCCGTCAATTACAAAAGAAATAACAGATGCTTTTTTATCAGAAGTTCCAATTATTCTTAATCCTTCAATTTCATTTAGTTTTAATGTGGCATATTTATGCAGATCATCTTCATGCTTTGATATTTCATTTATATCAAATGAGGTTAAATAATCTAATGCAGCTCCCAACGCAATACCGCCAACAATATTTGGAGTACCGGCTTCGAATTTTTGTGGAAGATCTTCAAAAGTAGTTCCTTCAAAACTAACTTCCCTTATCATATCTCCGCCGCCTTGGAAAGGTGGCATTTTATCTAAATATTCCGTCTTCCCATAGAGAACTCCTATACCAGTAGGACCAAAAACTTTATGACCTGAAAACACATAAAAATCGCAATCCAAATCTTGTACATCAACTTTTTTGTGAGGAACAGCTTGAGCTCCATCCAAAAGAACAGGGACATCATACTCATGAGCCTTTTTAACAATTTCCTTCACTGGATTGATAGTACCGAGTGCATTTGATATATGAACAATTGAAACAAGCTTAGTTTTTTCTGAGAGCATTTTTTCATACTCTTCGAAAATAAACTCACCTTTATCATTAACAGGAACAACTTTTAGTTTAAGTTTCTTCCTATCGCATAGCAATTGCCAAGGAACAATATTTGAATGATGTTCCATATGAGAAATAATTATCTCATCACCATCACTAAAATAACCCATACGGCAAAGTGAATTTGCAACAAGATTAATCCCTTCCGTAGCACCGCGCACAAAAATGATCTCCGAAACACTCATTGCATTTAAAAATTCTTTAACTTTTAATCGTGCGCCCTCATAAGATTCGGTAGCTAGTTCACTTAAAAAATGTAAACCTCTATGAATATTGGCGTTTTCGTATGTATAGTAATTTGTTATAGAATCTATTACGCTTTGAGGTTTCTGAGAAGTTGCGGCATTATCAAGATATACAAGTGGTTTGCCATTTATCATCCTTTTAAGAATTGGAAAATCTTCTCTAACTTCATTGACATTAAAGTTTCTGTAATTCTTTTTGTGCCTTACCGGAGTTTTTATTTCTAAATCAAAATTCATTAAAATTCTTCTCTATGCAAATGTTCAAAAATTGAATGATTAATTTTTTCTTGAAGCTGATCTATTTTTATTTCGCTAACTACATCATCCACAAATGCTCTAATCAACATTGATCTCGCAGATTCTTCATGCACACCTCTAGATCGAATATAGAAGAATGCTTGTTCATCTAATTTTCCTACGGTTGCACCATGTGAACATTTTACATCATCAGCATAAATTTCTAATTGCGGTTTTGTATCAACACTTGCTTCATCAGACAGCAGCACAGATTTATTAGATTGAAACGCATTAGTTTTCTGAGCAATTTTATCGACCAAAATCTTTCCCGAAAACACACCAGTTGCACGGTCATCCAGAATACCTTTGTATAATTCATTACTCATACAATTTGGCTCTTTATGATTAATAAAAGTGTGATGATCAATATGTTGATCTTCATTCCCAAGGTATAATCCGTATAAGTGAGTCTCAATATTCTCGCCTTTAAGCATTGTGTTATAATCATTACGCGTTATTGAACCGCCGAACGAAAGTGAAAAATGATTAAACACACTCGAATCTTTCTGTTCAATATCAGTTTTATCAATATGGTAAGCAGATTTAGATTCATCCTGAATTTTGTAAAAAGTTACATTTGCATTTTTACTTACTGAGATATCAGTAATAATATTTGTAAAGTACTCAAGTTCATCTTCACCGATATGTTCACTTATAATTTTTAATTCTGAGTTTTCCTCAGCAACAATTAAATTTCTTGGCTGGATAAGAGGTTTCTTTGAATCCGAAGAGGCTATATTCAGAACATGGATTGGTTTTTCAATCACTTTATTCTTGGGAACAAAAATTACAAAACCATCGTGAGTAAAAGCCATATTAAGTTGATTGAAAATATTAGATGCAGTATCTTTCTTAGATAAATGCTTTTTTAGAAAATCGGAATTAGTAATAGATTGATTATAAAAACTATCAATTATAACTCCTTCTTCCAATAAACCAATATCTGACAGTTCCTTGCTGAATTTACCATTAACAAAAACAAGCAAGTGAACATCAAGATTAGGAATTTTATACTTCTCAATTGATGTTAATTTCACTTCTTCACCTTTAAATAGAGGCGAGGGCATGTATTCGCTTTTAAGTATTGGGGAAATATTTGTGTATTTCCATTCCTCATCTTTCTTTGTAGGGAAAGGTAGAGAATCAAACTCTTTTGATGCATCTTTTCTCAAAGTATCAAAGGAATCATTACTTACCATTTTTTCAAACTTTTTGTAATTATCCAAATACCATTTTTTTATTTCATTATTTTGACTCATATTTTTCTCCAATCCCTCTTAAACTTCAACAGTTTGTTCTTTTGTAATCCAGTCGTATCCCTTAGCTTCAAGCTCTAATGCTAAATTCTTATCACCGGATTTGACAATTTTACCTTTGTAAAGTACATGAACAAAGTCCGGTACAATATAGTCTAGTAATCGCTGATAATGAGTTACCAAAATTACCGCATTCTCTTTATTCTTAAAGCTGTTAACACCATGCGCAACAATTTTTAAAGCATCAATATCAAGCCCGGAATCTGTTTCATCGAGAACCGCTAATTTTGGATTGAGAGTTAATAGTTGTAATATTTCATTTCTCTTTTTCTCGCCACCTGAAAATCCCTCGTTAACGGAACGGCTGATCAACGAACTATCCATTCCTAAAACTTTTGCTTTTTCTTTTATTAATGCCAAGAAATCTTTTGGCGATATTTCTTCTTCACCCTTATGTTTTCTTATTTCATTTAATGCTGTTTTAAGAAATACAGAATTGCTAACTCCCGGAATTTCTATTGGATATTGGAAAGCCAAGAACAGTCCTTCTCGTGCTCTTTCATCCGGATCCATTTCAATAATGTTCTTACCTTCAAAAATTACTTCTCCTTCGGTTACTTCAAAAGCTTCATTACCTGCAAGAACATTTGCCAATGTACTTTTTCCTGATCCGTTAGGTCCCATTATTGCATGTATCTCGCCTGAATTGACTTCTAAGTCAATTCCTTTAAGAATTTCGTTCCCTTCAACATTTGCGTGAAGATTTTTAATTTTGATCATTTAATTATCCTTTTACTTTATTTTTCAAATTTCTTCAATTTATAATTTATAAGATTTCTCCCGCCCAACAAGAAGGCGGACAGGCACAAAAGTCATGTTTGAAATGACAAGTAAACTAATATCTGACTATATCAAATCATTTTTTTGCCTCAACTATTTACCCAACACTACCTTCTAAACTTATTGCTAAAAGTTTTTGCGCTTCAACAGCAAATTCCATAGGTAACTCATTAAATACTTCTTTACAGAAACCATTCACAATCATATTCACAGCATCTTCAGTTGAAATACCTCTTTGATTTAAATAGAATATTTGATCCTCGCCAACTTTTGAGGTTGTTGCTTCGTGTTCAACTTGAGCCGATTTGTTATTGATTTCTAAATAGGGAAAGGTATGAGCACCGCATTCATTACCCATTAGCATTGAATCGCATTGTGAAAAATTTCTTGCATTTTCTGCATTCTTGCCAACTTTTACTAA
>CAYXXW010000280.1:0-4272 GCA_964469115.1 uncultured Melioribacteraceae bacterium | reverse complement strand
GAGCAAATTTAGTCTTGAAATTGCCAGGCACTTTTACTTGCCACCTTTGGTATGAAGTCCCTGGCAATAACAAAATATTTATTTCCACATCACAAATTTCCAGACCACATTGAAATACTATTTCGATCTTGCCTCATTTAACCATTGGTCAATAGTCATTTTAAGAAAGGTAATATTAATTGGTTTAGAAATGTAATCGTTCATTCCGGCGAGGAGACATTTCTCTCTATCTTTCATGCTTGAGTGAGCAGTAACTGCAATAATTGGGATATTGCTCATATCATCATCTAGGTCTCTGATAATTTTTGTCGCTTCCAAGCCATCCATATCTTTAAGCTCAATATCCATGAGTACTAAATTATAAATGCCTTTTTTAACATATTCAATGGCTTCATTTCCATTTTCAACACAATCAACATTATACCCGGCTTCATGCAATAATTTTTGCTCAACCTTTCTGCTTATTGGATTATCTTCAACCAAAAGTAATTTAGCTTTACCATTAAGCACTGCAGAGTCATTAGTTTCATCACTAACATTTTCATCATTTATCTTAACATTGCTTTCAATATCTACAGTAAAATAAAACTTTGATCCGGTTTCTTCCTCAGAGATTGCCGAAAGTTTGCCATCAAGCAGATTTAATAACTCCTTACAAATCAGTATATGTAAAACACCAGATGTGATTTTTGAACCTTTATCTTTTGATTCAAAGTTACCCTTAATAATCTTATCAAGTGTGGATTGCGGAATTCCTTTCCCGGTATCTGATATTGAGGTTACTAATTGTTGCTGACCTTCACTATTTATTTTCTTACTTACAGCTAAATTTACATCTCCCTCTTCGGCTGCTTGAATTGCATTTCTGAGAAGGTTCATTAAAATTTGAGAGTATTTCGATTGATCTAATAAAATATTTTCCGGAACATCTTCAGCAATATTGCATGAGAAATTTATTTTATTCTGTTTCATATGAGGAGCAAGTGATGTATTAATCTTATCAATTTCTTCATGAATATTAAATTCACTATTTACTATTTCAACAGAACCTTCTTGAATTTTTGCAATTTCTACAACATCATTTAATAAACCAACAAGCGATTCTGCAGAAAGTTTTGCACTATGTGAAAATTCTTTTAATTCATCTTCATTTTCAAAAAGTCCATTTTCAATAAGTGTTAAAAAGCCTAAAACTGAGTTCATTGGAGTTCTTAGTTCATGACCCATTTTCGATATTACATTAGATCGCGGAACAGATGCCGAATCAAATGATTTTGGGAGTTTTTTCCCTTGATTCTTTATTTTTCTAAGTGATTCAATTTCTGACTGTAATTGATTTTCCTTCTGATATTGTTCTGTTACATTACGTAAATAACCTTCAAGATAGACTTGATCATTTATTATTTTAGACTTGCAATCAAGAATTAATATTTCCTCCAAACCATCATTCTTAATAAAACTTACTCTATAATTTTCAACTCTGCCTTTATTTTCAATTTTTTTGACAAGATGTTTTTTTACTTTTTCATTTTTAATGAAGTTCTCGAAAAAGTTTAAATCACCCAAATCTTCATCATTACCAATTTCGAGCAGTTCACAGAAGGCAGTATTTATATTTTCGAATTCCCCTTCTAAAGTTATCTGAAATAGCGGCACTAATGATTCATCAAAAAGATCTTTATAAGTTTGGGAGAATTCGTTGGTAAAATTTTCCGATTTATTTCTTTTAGATTTTAACGAACGATAACTTGAGATTGAATTTAAATGAGTTGTTACAACTGAAACAATAAGCAGAGAAACTGAAGTTATAATGTTGATATATAAACTCTGATCGTTAAAATTTAAAGCGCCACCCATAATTGCAGCAGTTCCAAATAAACCAATGAAATAACCTGAAAGTATTAGCTGATTATTTTTGCCCCAATTTAAAAATTGTGACAGAACAAGAATAAATAACGAAGCTGCAGTTATATTGTAAGTGAAAAATGTTGGGACCTTATAAATGACAAAACTCAATGAAGCAAAAATTGAAAATAAAAATACGTGAGCAATAACCACTTGGTTCTTTTTACCAAATTTTGATTGAATTAAAATTAGTGTAATAAATGAGAATATCGTTGGAAAAAGTCTGGCTAAATATATTTCATACCGATATTGGAAATAAATGCTTACTTCTAAAATTAAGGAGATAACTCCTAAAATTGCAGTTACAATTGCTGCGGTCTTTAAAGGAACAAGAAGCGAAGATGATTTGATTCTCGCCTTTTTTACGGGTGATTTATCTTCACTAAGATTTTCATCTTCATTAAATTTAATTACTTTTAAGGCTTGTTCCATAATAAGAAAAGAGTATTAATAATTATAAATTTTTGTAATATTATCGTGTAAGAAATTGTTAATTAAAGACCTACTTAACCAATGTGTGATATAAATCACAGAAATGACTAAAATATGATTGATTTACTCTATTCAATAGATTCATCGGTATTTTATTTTATAAACTCAACCATTTCTAATCCTATATTCGATAATTTCTTCCCATTTATTACTAATGTTAAAAACTGGTATTTAGCATACATTATACTTTGGTCAATTTTATTCTTTAAAGGAGGAAGAATTGGGAAATTTGCTTCTTTTGGAATAATTCTATTAATAATTTCATCTGACCAAATAAGCAGTAATTTGCTTAAAAATTTATTTGAGAGAGTTAGACCTTGTAATGCTCTTAATGATGTGAATATTTTAGTAAATTGCTCAAGATCATTCTCCTTTCCCTCTTCCCATGCTGTTAATAATTTTGCCGTAGCATTTTATTTTTACAAACTTTACCCAAAACTTAAATGGGTTTTATTTATCACAGCAGCATTAGTTGCACTTTCCCGACCTTATGTTGGAGTACATTATCCATCGGATATTTTGGCTGGGGCTTTAATAGGTATGTTAATTGGTTATATTTTTGCTTTATTAACCCTAAAATCAAATGAATATTTTCTAAATAAACAAAAGAATAAATAATTTATGAAAACTAAACTAGAAATTGCTAAAAATTGGCTTCCTCGCTACACAGGGACAGAAATTGATGAATTTGGTGATTATTTGCTTTTAACCAACTTTAATAATTATATCACAAAATTTGCCGATCAATTTAACTGTAATGTAAATGGAATTGGAAGACCAATGCAGGCTTCAACAAACTCAAAAGGTCTCTCAATAATTAATTTTGGTATGGGATCTGCCAATGCCGCCACTATAATGGATTTACTAATTGCCAGAAATCCAAAAGGAATTCTCTTCCTTGGTAAATGCGGTGGATTAAAACATTCTACCGAATTAGGGCATTTTATTCTACCGACTGCGGCAATTAGAGGCGAAGGAACCAGTAATGATTATATGCCGCCCGAAGTTCCAGCACTACCCTCATTTAAGGTTCATAAATTTGTTTCCGACAAAATTATTAAAAGAAATTTGGAATATAGAACAGGTGTTGTCTATACTTCTAATCGTAGACTTTGGGAGTGGGATGAAGAATTTAAAGATTACCTAAGAAAGTTAGGAACAATTGGAATTGATATGGAAACTGCAACCATTTTTATTTCCGGTTACGCTAATCAGCTTTCAAGAGGTGCATTTTTGCTAGTTTCCGATTTACCCATGGTAGCGGAAGGTATTAAAACCGAGGAATCTGATCAATTAGTAACAGAAAAATTTGTTGATCTTCACTTACAAATTGGTATTGAGGCAATGACTGAAATTGGTGAACAAGGGGAAGAAATCAAACATTTTACTTTTTAATGGCATTAATTTTAAAGCTTGCTTGATAGGTATATTGAAACTATTTTGTTGCTAGGATGTAACAAATTTATAAGTTTTGGAGTTTATTATGAAAAAGAAATTATTACTATTAATTATATTTTCAATCGGTTTATCCTGGAATCTAAATGCTCAGAATAAATTGAGCGAAGAAACAGCAAAATCTGCATTAACAAAAATATTCGATCTAAGTAAAGATCAAAACTATTCAGCTTTAGCTTCATTGTTGCTTTATGAGGAAGGAAAAGAATTAAGAAGTTATGATAATTCCGTGAAGACAGAAGCAAAATCAGTAAAGAGAAGTGCTAAGAAAATTAAAGCTTATTTGGATTTGAGTGACTCATACGAGTACAAGAGCATAACATTCGGTAAATTACTAAATAATGCAAGTGCTGAACTTGAGGTTAATTTTAAAAGCGGTGATCAAGAATTAACTATATCATTTATATTTGTAGAAATTGC
>CAYXXW010000279.1:0-4287 GCA_964469115.1 uncultured Melioribacteraceae bacterium | reverse complement strand
GACAGAGACTTAAACTCACTTTGGTGGGAGTTGGTTGAAAAATATCAAGGATTAAAAAAACCTGAAGGTAGGGATGAACCGGACTGGGCATCCAAAATTCACATCGCACTTTATCCGGTCTATTATCAGAATTATATGTTGGGAGAACTTCTTGCGTCTCAACTTTATTTCTTTATAAAAGAAAAAGTTATAAATGATAATTCTAATGAAAAAATATCTTTTATTGGAAAAAAGGAAGTCGGGCAGTATTTAACAAATTTATTCTTTTCATACGGTGCTTTGTTTAGTTGGGATAAGTTAA
Source organism: uncultured Melioribacteraceae bacterium (assembly GCA_964469115.1). GTDB lineage: Bacteria > Bacteroidota > Ignavibacteria > Ignavibacteriales > Melioribacteraceae. Next base: position 3,986 of record CAYXXW010000279.1, on the reverse strand, counting down.
TCAAATCTTCAACAGGCGAGCCATTAAATCCAGAGTATTGGGTTAAGCAATTTGCCAGCTAGCGTTTAATTTAGGTTATTTATAAATCCAACCAGTATGAAAATTTGGCTAAGAAAATATCGTTAGTCTCTGCACTTAATAAATCATCAAAATCTCTACCAAATTCAAAATCTCCAGCATTTTCACTGTTTTGTCTATCATGAGACCAGACTAAATAAAAAATAGACCCCGGTAGAATTTCCCATCTATAAACCAAAGTTCCTCGTAATGATTTAAAATTGAAATCGGGGTTTTCAAATCTAAATTCATCTGCCGGCCCATTATTATCGGGATCAATTATGTATTCATCGTCTTCAGTACTATAACTAACCGTTCCAATCTCCTCATAGTTGTTAAAATCAATGGAAGAAGGACGTGCTAGCTCTTTAAAGTTGGAATAATTCCCAACAGAAATTAAAGGCTGCATGAATAATTGTAAACTCATTTGTGGTGTTATCGTCCAATTAAGTCGAATGTTTGCAGCAATTGTTTCCTGATTAATATCACCGAAAACATATCTTTTATTGTAAGTTTCCGTTGCTAACGGATCACTAAAATTATCAATCCACTGCCGTTTGGAAAATCTTTTTGAATATTCCGGTCCAACTGTTATATTGATTTGTGTGCTTGGTTTCCATTCAATAAATGGTTCAAAGTCAAATGAAGTTTCATTCAAACTATTATTATCATATCCCACATCAAAACCTAAGACAATATTTTTTCTATTATCTGATGAAAATTCAAAACTGATATAATGTTCTGAAGGATTTTTTGATAAAGGTCCGCCGCGCGTTAATGTTTTATTATATTCCTCAAAATTATAACTGGCTTGCATCTCCAAATTGTAATAGTTTAATAATTGAGCAGAACTGAAAATCATAAATCCGTTATTTAATTTATTCCCTTCATAGTCATAGCTTTCAAAATGTGCAGCGTAAATAAACTTTCTTCTAAATATGTTATCAGGTTCATACCATCTGTAACCCAAAACTAAGTGTCCGTTAATTTTATCGGCCATCCATTGAAAGCCTAAATCGCTATTTTCAAATCCCGGAGAAACCGCACCAATTGCTGTATTGAAATAGAAATTACCTTCTTGTTTGTTCAGCATCAATCTTGTGTAATAACCTGAAAGTGTTGTTTGATTAGAATCCAATTTCATATATGTAGCATCCGGTCGCTGAAAATATCTGTATGGTTGTTCCTGAATATTAGCTAATGCTTCTTTTGTTCCGCTTACATTTGAACCGGCCAAATATCCGGTTAGTACATATTTCTTTGCACTATCTAAAAAGGTCCACCCATCGAGCCCATATGTAAAAGCATTTTTTGTAAGATTATTGGAGAGCTCATCAGTTCTTAAATTTCTATTTGTGGAAGTAAACATTAGTCCCAATGATTGACGGCTTTCGTTAAATTCTTTTTGAGTGCTGAGCACACCATAATGAGTAAAAGGTTCAACCTCGTTACTTGTTTTTATTCCATTTAATAGTGTAGTTGCATAGGTTCGTTCTGTAAAAGCACTCAACCCTCCAATTGACCAAGTTTCATCTAGTTTGCCGGTAATTTTCGCAGCGCCCAGAATTCTTGTTTCGCCGGGATAATCTTGAAAATCATTATCTGGTACATTCCCGTGGGGTGATCTTCCAATTCTTCTTGAGTAAAAAAGCTGTGGATTACCAAAATTAAATCCCCAATTATTATTTGCCCCACCTGACCCAAATCTAAATAAATGCTGCCCTTCAATAAAAAAGGGTCTTTTTTCATCAAAGAATGTTTCGAAAGCCGAAAGATTCACAACTGCTGGATCAACTTCTACTTGTCCGAAATCCGGATTAAAGGTTGCATCAAGATTTAAACTGCTTCCCAAACCAATCTTCAAATCAGCCCCCAAGGAAGTCTTGTATTGATTATCTGAATAAAACGGATCATCATTTTCGTGAACAAGGAATTGTGCTTTTTGAACAAAATAAGGTAAAATTTCCAAACGCTGTTTTGGTTTGATTCCATCTAATCCTACCAGATCAGCAAAACGAGAAACAAAACCGCTTTCTGTGCTGGGCACCATAACAAGAAACGAATTTTCATTTCTTCGTTTAATATCTCTATTAAGATTTATCCCCCAAACCATATTCTCAGATTCTTGAAACCTTACTTGTGAAAAAGGAATTTTTATTTCTACCGACCATCCATCATTGTTGATTTTAGTTTTGTAATCCCAAATTCCATCCCAAGAGTCATCCATCCAACCATCATTATAAAGGGTACCGTCTGCAATTGAACCGCCTGGATTTACTGCAAAAAAGTAACCTGTTCTGTCATCATTGTAAGGATCCATATAAATCCATAACCAGTCTGAACTGATAATCTGATCGCGGCGCATTAAGTTCTGATCAATCGTTTGCGGTCTGGAATCAAAGAAATTTGCACTGAAATAAATATTTTCATTATCATAACTTATCCATACTTCAGATTTTTCTGTTGCTGGTTTACCTTCATCCGGAATTTTTTGAATAAATCCAGTTATTGGATCATTTTTATAAACAGATTCATTAAGGATGCCGTCTAATTTTATTCCTTTTGGGGCTTTGTATGCTTGTACTTTTAGCTGATCGGTATTTTTTGCTTGTATTATTTGTGGGAGGATGATAAACGTAAAAATTAAGAAATATTTCTTCATAAGAATCTTTTACTTTAGTAAACGTATTTTATTAAAATATATTGTATTAGATGTATGAAACATCAAAATGTTAGTGAATTTTTGATTATTAATCTAGAGTAAATTATTACCAGTTATTTTCTAAGTAATATTAACTCTTTTTCCTAAAACAACATTCCTCTTTATTCTCATTTCAGGTGCAAATTGTTTGCTTTAAATCACATTATTCGTTTCGATATGCTTCTTATTAGCAATAGAATTTTTTTCAATTAGGAGGAAAAAATAATGAAATACAAAATACTTACATTTATTTTAAGCTTTTTGATCGCAGGTAGTTTATTTGCACAATCTAACACAATCACCTACACATTTATGGTAGAAGGATGTGGTGAAGATGAAGATTTAGTTTTATTCAGCGGAGCAATGCTTGAAGGCGAAAATCTTATTTTTGATGAATATACGTTTCCAAATGATAACTCCAATGCTCAATTTTTGTACAACCTTATGGTTGGTGGAGAGTTAGGATTTCCGGAAACAAGTTTGAATGAAAATATTCACTGTGACATTATGCTTGCCGGATTATGTGATCTTGATTTATCTAATTTAACCGTTGAAGATGATTTACTTAAATTGCTTTATTTAAAAATATTAGTCTCTGGTGAAAATTCCGGGGTTCAAGGTCCAAATGAATATTATTACTTAGAAAATGGTATGGAATCATATTTAAGATTACCTTTAGACAAACTTTCAGGATTCTTAAATTATATCTCCTTCTCAATTGAAGATTTCACACCATTCTATGTTAATCCACAATTAGATCCTGATTTTAATGGTATAAGAAAGGTAGTTGAAGAAGAATTTCTCTCAATTTATTCGCAGCACTTTTCAACAATTGGGGTTGGTTTAAAAGTTGATGATCCAACGAATGTAAATAACTTAAATGTTACACCAGATGAATATGGTTTGGCTCAAAATTATCCGAACCCATTTAATCCTACAACAACAATTAATTATACTTTACCAAATGCAGGATTCACTAAATTATCCGTTTACAACACAATTGGTGAAGAAGTTCAATCTTTAGTTAATGAAAATCAATCAGCGGGTACTTATAGCCTTAATTTTAATGCTTCTGATCTTCCATCGGGATTATATTTTTACTCATTAACTTCTGGTAACTTTACACGAACAAACAAAATGATCCTAATGAAATAGAAATAACATTTAAGAGCAACTATATTTTTTGAGCCGGGTTCTAATCCTAGAATACCGGCTTTTTTATGAGATT
>CAYXXW010000278.1:0-4336 GCA_964469115.1 uncultured Melioribacteraceae bacterium | reverse complement strand
CCGGATTCACCAAATAAAAATATTGAACGGATAAAAGTTTATCTATCTGAATTGTTCCCAGTTAAAAGCCAATTTGAGATATAGGAGGTCCTAATTATCATTATTAACTTGAGCCAATAATAAGCTCATAAGTTAAATAATTTTATATGTGAAGGAAGGACTTACAATTTACTTTTGTGTAATAATCTATTTATTTCATCTGCAGCCCGTTGACCTGCCTGACCATCCAATTCATAAAAAAGAATTTCATTTGCTTCTTGCCGTTGTTTTGATTTCTCTACTGGATTTTCAAATGATTTAGCGATTGCATTTTTCAATTCATCAAAGTTATTAACTTGTGCACTAATATTTTTCAGCAATTTTTGAATCTCTGGGATTGTTCTATCTGAATCTGGTACTTTGAACGTGATTATTGGTTTATCAAATGCACAGAACTCGCCAATAATTGAGCTATAATCTCCAACAAGTAGATCAGAAATCATTAAATATGGTGTAACATCATAATCTTCCAAAAATATTATTTTATCAGAAGATCTTAATTTATCAACATAGAGTTGCATTGTCCAAGTATGAACTGTGACTAGAATATTATATTTAACAGAGAGCAATTCAATTTTATCTATCCATTTTTCAATTGCTGACAAACCGGCAACATTCCACGTTGTTGTAAAAATTAAAGTTTTCTTTGCTTGATCAATACCTTTTTTAGCTTTTAATTTTTCTAAAAACTCTCTGTTATAAACTCCATTAAAAGCATTATCCAATTTGGGGTAGCCAATTGCTTTTACAGAATTAATACCTCTTGAAAGAGCTGTTTTCACCTGTTCACCACTTGATACAAAATAAACATCAAAGTCATTATAATTCCTTGCCGAAGTCCATCTTTTAAATTGATAAAGACCATGATCAAATCCAATCTTAATAATTTTATCAACAGGAAACTTAAATGGAGTCTGCCGCCCCATAACTACTGCCTTAGGGAAAGAAGGCAAACGTTTATATTTGATATTCTTTTCTTCAAAATAATTTCTGGACTTTTTATTTTTTGCAACAATAGTAAGTTGTGGGAGATGCTTTTTAATTGGTAAAAACATTTCATAATCAAGAGGATCTGCACAATAAAATATCAACTCTTCATTTTTAGTTAAAAATTTAGCTAAATGCCAAAACACTTTATACGGATATTTATATATGTAATAAGAGAATACCATTTCTTACTGGTTAAATTTTTCTTGAATTTTATTGAATACGGTTTCACTTTGTATAAACTTCATACAATTATGATGTTTAAGCGGACACTCTTTTGTGCCATGACTACTGCACGGTCTGCAATCAAGATCAACTTCGAAAACATAATCATTTTTACCGATTGGGGGATAACCGATACTTTGGACTGTCGGACCGAAAAACACAAATACATCCGTATTTACAGCATTTGCTAAGTGCATTGCTCCGCTATCATTACAAATCATTAAATCACATCTACTTATTAGTGCCGCTGATTCCAATAAACTCAGTTCCCCGGCTAAATTTATAAAATTGTTATTCGGTTTTATATCTTCACAAATTTCTCTCTCTACATTACTACCAATAAATACAATACCATAATTAGAATTATTTAATTTGCTCACCAATTCTTTATAGTATTCAACAGGCCATCTTTTAGTAAACCAATTAGAACCCGGTGCGAGTGCAATAATTTTTCTTGAACTATTAACCAATGGCTTTAACAAGTTATCAGCGTTTGCAAACATTTCGCGAGTTGGAAACAGCTCTGTTTGAGTTGGCAATTCTTTTTGTGTGAAAATTGAAAGAAGATGAAGATTTTTTTTAATCTTTAAAGTTTTCTTTAGATGAGGAAGTCTGTGTGTTAAAAATTTTTGAGAAGTCCAACGGGCAAAACCAACTCTATATTTAATTTGCGAAAGTAACATTAGTATAGCTGAAGTGAATGAACTATGTGGAGATATTGCTAAATCATACTTGTTTTTTCTCAATAAGTTAAGAGTTTTAAAAAATGCAGAAAATTTATTCTTCCGTTTATCAAATTCAATAATCGAATTAATGTTGGGATTGTTTTCAAGCAAATTTGATGCTTGAGGAATTACCATAACATCTAACAATGCGTTTGGAAATATTTTTTTTATCTCACGAATTAAAGGTGTAATTAAAATAACATCCCCAATAAATGCAGTTTGAACGACTAATATTTTTTCAATCTTATATTTATCTATGCTTGCATATTTTTGCATTTATATTCTTTGACCTAATAATTCTTTGTAGAGATTTATATTTTTTTCAACTGTTGCCTCAATAGAATAATTTTTGGCACTTTCTTTTGCTGCTCTACTCAAATCATTCTGCTTGTTTACATCTCCAATTAACTTAATTATTTCAGCAGAAAGACTGTAATAATTTTTCGCCTCAACTAGTATTCCATTTTCATTATGCTTTATTAGTTCCGGAATCCCGCCTGTATTTGTAGCAACTATTGGTAAGCCAACCGAAAGAGCATCAATTAAGGATGTACCCAAACCCTCTTTTTTCGAAGCAAGTATAAAAATATCAAATGCTTTCAATAGTTTTCCAATATCTTGTCTGAATCCGAGAAAAATTACATTATTACTAATTTTTAGTTCATTGGCTAAATTTTTAATTTCTTCAAACAAAGGCCCATCACCGACACAAATTAGTTTTGTGTTCTGAATTTTTTCATTAACAAGTTTAAACGCATTTAATAAATTTGGATAATCTTTATGGCCTGCAAAAGCAGCAACCGTTCCTAAAATAATATCGTCTTTTCCAATACCGTATTCATTTCGAAAATCAATTTCTGGGAACACATTATCATGTTTGCGAGTATCTGCTCCGCTTCGAATAGTTACAATTTTATTTTTATCAATTCCATCTTGAACAAGTACTGTCTTAATAAAATCCGAAATTGCAACAATCTTTGAAATTTTATTACTGTTATATTTCAATCTGCTAAAAAGATTTTTTCTAATAGGAAAATCAACTCTTCGAACACCAATTAGTTTAGGAGCTGAATTAAAATATTTTGCAAGAATACCAATACTCAAAGCATGAGCGGAATGAACATGAATAATATCATATTTGTTTTTCCTACAAAATCGAGCAATTTTAAATGCAGCTAAAATATCCAATTCACCGAAAATATCAAGTTCAAAAAAAGGTAAATTTTCTTTCTTACAAATAATTGATAATTCTGATGATTTATTGCAAGCAAGGATTGAGTTTATCCTTTTTACAATTAGAGCTTTATGAAGGTAAAATACTTGCTGCTGCCCGCCTCGCCAATACTTTTCGGTATCAATATGAAGTATATTCAACTATTTGGATTCCACATTTTAATATATTTTAGATAGATTCCAATGGCAGAATTCAGACTTAGTAAAAATCCGGCTTTCCCATCTAAAAAACCTCGTTGCAAGAAATACATCTTTAAAAACTTATTGACACCTAAAACTATAGAAGTGAAAATTGAGTATTGATTATTATTACTCTTTTCATTTAAAGCTAAGTCGGTATACCGATTTATTTTACTAATATGCTTGCTAATGGTGGGATAGGTATAGTGATAAAGCGGTTCAGTTATTTTTCCTTTTTCACCATTGATAATAACGGATTCGTGAACTGCTTTTTCGTTAAAGCTTCCATATGTTCTATTGAAGAGTCTTATTGGAAAATCTTTATCCCATCCGCAATGCTTAATCTCTTTACTCAAATAAAATGAATTTCGTTTTATTTTATAGCCATTAAATTTTGGATCAGATAATATCATTACTATTTTTCCAGCCAAAGCTTCAGTGACTTCCTCATCAGAATCTATAGATAAAATCCAATCATTCACAGCCTGGTCTACCGTAAACTGCTTTGTTTTGCCAAATCCTAACCATTCGGTTTGAATAACATTACAATTATATTTTTTACAAATTTCAACAGTTTTATCTTGGGAATAAGAATCTACCACAATAATTTCATCGACCCAATGAAGAGATTTTAAACATTTTTCAATATTTTCTTCTTCATTATGTGTAATTATGGTTGCTGATAATTTATTATTCATAATTGATTTATTCGAATTTAATTATATTCACACACTTTCTTTACTAACACACGAGCCTTACTACTAATATTTAATTTTGTTAATAGTTAAGATAAATCCATTTTATTTGAATAGAGATTCCAAGAATTTAATTCAAAACAAGTTTTGCTAAGCAAGAATTGAAATGATTTTTGACTGAATTCATTACAATGTCCTGGTTTATAATTTGGCTTATATTTTTCTTATTAAATATTTGTATTACTCTTTTAA
>CAYXXW010000277.1:0-4339 GCA_964469115.1 uncultured Melioribacteraceae bacterium | reverse complement strand
TAAATTATTATTTAATTAAGCCCCTACTTCTTAATAAAGGTTCGATGGTTGCTTCTTTTCCGCGGAAGTTAACGTACATTTCAAGAGGATCCATTAAACCGTTGGGCTCCAAAACATTCTTACGGAATGATTGAGCTGTTTTTTGATCGAATAATGAAGTTTCATTGAATGCTTCAAAAGCATCATTATCCAAAACTCCTGACCATAGATAACTATAATAACCAGCAGAATATCCACCAATAATATGAGAGAAATATGTAGTCCTATACCGTGGTGCAATTTCTGGTATTAATTCTCTATTTGCAAAGAAATCATTTTCATATGCCCTGATATCAATATCCTTCTCTTCAGTTAGTGAGTGATACTCCATATCAATAAGAGCGGCAGCTACGAATTCAACGGTGATAAATCCTTGATTAAATAGACTTGAATTTTGAATTTTATCAATCAACTCATCAGGGATTACTTCTCCGGTTTCATAATGTTTTGCATATACTTTTAAGACCTCAGGGTGTGTTGCCCAGTGCTCCATTATTTGAGAGGGAAGCTCAGTAAAGTCTCTGGCCCTAAAGGTACTTTGATAACGAACATTAGAGAATAAACCGTCTAATGCATGACCAAATTCATGGAAAACCGTAGTTACATTATCTATGCTCATTAAGGCGGGAGCATCTCCAACCGGTCCGCTTGCATTGGTAACAAAAGTTATAATGGGAATGGTTTTATTGCCATCATCATCAATCTTATAGCCACGATAACCCCCGCACCAGGCACCACCACGCTTACTAGCTCTTGCATAGTAATCCTGGTATAATATTCCTATTGTAGTTCCATCCGCCTCCTTTACTTCATGAGCAAAGGCATCTGGGTGAGGTAATGGGATATCTTTAATTTCAGTAAAAGTTATGCCATATAATTTGTTGGCCACATAGAAAATCGCTTCCTGAACATTTTGACGAGAAAAATAAGGACGAATTTGTTCGTCTTCAAAGTTATATTTTGCAGCACGAACTTTCTCAGCATAATTCCACCAGTCCCATGCCTCTATTTTGAAATCATTCCCTTCAGCATCTACGATCGCCTGCATGTCTTTTACTTCTTGCTTGGCAACCTCTAATGCTGGCCACCATACTTGATCAAGTAAGTCATAAACACGTTTTGATGTTTTAGCCATTCTTGTAGATAATACAAGGTCGGCATGACTCTTATAACCCAGTATCTTTGCTTTACGCACTCTTAAATTAGTGACCCCTACAGAAATTTTCTTATTATCTCTTTCATTATCGTTATCACCACGCATGGTATAGGCCGTATAAATTTGTTTACGCAATTCACGATTTTCAGAATACGTCAAGAAAGGATACATGCTGGAGCGTTGGGTTGTATAAACCCATTTACCTTCCATGCTATCTCTTTTTGCAGCCTCAGCTCCTGCTATTCTAACGTTTTCCGGTAATCCTTCTAAATCATTTTCGTCTTCAATGATTAATTTGTAGGCATTTGTTTCACCCAATAAATTTTGACTGAACTGAACACCCAAGGAAGAAAGTTGCTTATTTATCTCTTTAAGCTCTTCTTTTACTTCACCTTCTAAATTAGCCCCATTTCTTACAAAACCGGTATAAAGGTTTTCTAATAAATATAGCTGATCAGACTCAAGACTTAAGTCGTCTTTTTGTTCGTAAACAGCTTTGATTCTGGCAAACAATCTTGGATCCAGGCGAATCTCATCGCGATGAGTTGACATGATTGGAGACAGTTCTTTAATGAGTGCCTGGATTTCAGGAGTTGTATTTGCACTGTTTAAACCATACAAAACGGGTGTTACTTTGTCCAGGAAACTACCTGTGCGAGTATATGCTACAATGGTATTTTCGAAGGTCGGAGAATCTGTATTATTAAGAATAGCTTCAATTTCAGCTTTTTCTTGCTTGATACCCTCTTCAATTGCAGGCATATAATGCTCTATTTTAATAAGATCAAATGGAGGAACTCCAAATGGGGTGTCAAATTCAGCGAAAAATGGATTTTCATTTTTCACCTCTTGTTGGTTGCATGCAGTTAGTACAAATAGGACTAAACAGCAAAAGATAATTGGTTTTTTCACGATTTTATATTTGGTTAGTGATTGATTTACTGGTAAAAATATAAAAAGAGGTTCTGTTCAATCATCCACTAAAATACTGTATTAAATCTTATTCTATGCAGCAGGATTAGAATGATTTAAACATACTTTGCTCTTGATTATTCAGCTGATTTACGGTGTTCCTGGGGAATCATTAGTAATCAGTTTATTATTAAATTTGAAGATAGATGCCAAATCTAGAATCGAACCGGCTACCCGTTTACACAAAATTTTTCACAGGCTCATTTTGACCTCTTGTCCCTTTTGGTACCCCCAACGGACGAAAGTTGCAACCAGCTTAGTTACATTTTTGAGCATAACAACTAAGAAATATTCAAAGGCGATTAACCTAAACTTACAAAACATATCAAGCTCTTTGGAATTGTTGTTTGGTTGATTTAAGTTTAGAAATTATCAACTCCATTAATATATGGTAGATAATAACGATGGTATTATCTACTCGTTATGTGCAATTTTTAAATAACTAACAAATGAAAATTAAATCAACCTTTCTATTTCTACTAATGTTAATCATCAGCTCTTGTCAAAACCAAAAAGGAGAAAAAGAATTAGTACTGAACCAAATCAATATGCAAGAAGGCTCTGGTGAATTTTTAATTGAGGGAGGAAAAGCGAAAAAGGATAAAACAGTAAAAGTATTTTACCATAAGCCTAAAAATTATGGGGCTAATTCTAAAATTTTGATGGTGATTCCTGGTGCTGGAAGAAACGGAGACAGCTACAGGGATGCGTGGATAGATGAATCGGAAAAATATAGTCTTCTCATTTTATCCCCTATGTACCAAGAAAGTGAATACGGATTTGAAGACTATCATTTATGTGGATTGATATATGACTCAAACTTGAAAAATAGTATAGAGTATGTTGAAAATACGAACATAGCCAAACTCAATGAAGAGATATTTAATTTCAAATTTAATCCAAATTCCGATGAATGGATTTTCAATGATTTTGATAGAATATTTGACTTAGCTGCAGAGGCTCTAAACTCAACGCAGACAACATACGACATTTTTGGACATTCTGCGGGAGGGCATATTTTACATAGACTTGCTCTTTTTCATAAAAACTCAAAAGCTGATAAAATTTTAGCTTCCAACCCAAGTTTCTATACCTTACCGACTTTTGACTATAGTTTTCCATTTGGTCTCAAGGATTTACCCTTTGAACAAGAATCATTAAAAAACGCTTTTAAAAAAAAATTGGTTGTCTTTTTGGGCGAACTCGATAATGAAAATGAGACAGGAGGAACTTTTCTGCGTTCGAAAAGTGCTGATGAACAAGGTTTTCACAGATTGGCTAGAGGGCAATTCTTTTTTAAACGTGCTAAAGAAATCGCTGATGAATTGGAATATGAATTCAATTGGCAAATTACAATCGTACCTGATGTAGGTCATAATCATCAATTGATGGGTGATGCAGCAGGCAAATATCTGTATGGAAATAACTAATGATATAAGCACATAACATGGTTCTGTCGCATCTATTAAACCATCCACTGAATTACTGAATTAAATCTTATTCTATGCAGCTAAGGAATAGAATGATTTAAACATACTTTTGTCTTGAGTATTTAGCTGATTCTTCTTAATCATATGGACTATCTCTATTCCTGTAATGGTTCTTCTTGCTGATTCAAATTCCTTAACCATAAGCCCTGTTGAATTCTCCATTTAAAACCTATCTTGAGAAGGAAGTTCCAATGCTGGAGAACCTCCTGGAATATTACAGGAGTCAGATGGAGCCACAAAAAAGAAGATCCTGGCATGCATCTTTGCTGAAAAGCTCGTTTTTGAGAAAGGAAAAGATGCAACCGCTATCTTCACCGAACCAGTACAACTGATCCTCAGAATTAGTGGGGTTTTCAGAAGGTCATAAAAAAACACAAGAGGTCAAAAATGACCTCTTGTGCCTCTGGGTACCCCGAACGGACGAAAGTTGCAAGTAGTTAAGTTATATTTTGAGTTATAACAATTAGGATCATTGTCCCAAATGTGTTCCTAACGGATTCCCCTATCCTAACACCCTCCTACCCATACTGATATCAACATATGTTTCCTTCATAATTAGTGGGCAGTGTTAAATTAGTTTTTTTTTGCTTTTGGAAGTTGGTGATTGAAGCTAATGGGGTGGCTCGGTTTTCTTCAGATGAGCCTGGACCATGCGTAAGACTCCATAGCTGTATTTTCCACC
>CAYXXW010000276.1:0-4348 GCA_964469115.1 uncultured Melioribacteraceae bacterium | reverse complement strand
ATTCTCCCTTAATACTAAGTTAATAAATTGGAGCACTTTTTGGGGGGCAGGTCACACTACCAAAATCAACTCTATTATGAATAAATTGAATTGACACTTGTTTTGATTTTCACTATCTTATTGATAATGATTATCATTAACATCATATTATCATGAAAAATATTAACGAGATTAATTCTCAACTATTTAAGAATTTCAAAGAAAAAGGCCATAGACTTACGGTTCCTCGAAAAGCAATACTAAGTTTACTAAGTCAAACAGATGAGCATCCCAGTGTTGAAGAAATCTATTTTGACGTACACAAAAAATGTCCATCAATTGGTATAACTACAGTTTATAGAACTTTGGATTTACTTTTTTCATGGGGTATGATTCATAAATTTGATATTGGTGAAGGGAAAGCTAGATACGAACTTATAGATCATCCCAATGGATTAGGACATCATCATCACTTAATTTGCACCGGTTGTAAAAAAATAATTAACTACACAGATTTTATAGATAAAGAAGTTGAGCTAATATCAAAATTAGAAAAAAGACTTTCAAGAAAGTATAACATCAATATTCAGAGACACATTATTGAATTTTATGGAGTGTGCAATGATTGTAAATAAATTATTACTTAATCTCTTTAGATAATATTTATAATTAGCATTTAGGAGAATGATATGATTCGTAAAATAAGTTCTAATAAAAAAAATACTAGTAGCTTTTTACAACCTAGTAATTCTTCATTCATATATTATATTCATACAGGCCAGCTAAAATATATGATGCCTTGGAGTATGGATAATTTCGAAACTAATTCTGTAAAAAGTCAGAGTTCTATTATCGATTTACAAAAGAACAAAAGAAAACTAAAAGAACAAATATCAGATGCATCATTAATAATTGAACAATTTTAAAACCATTAAATAAAAGAATCAAGGAGGATTAGTTTTATGTTAGATCTTATAAATATTGGGTATGAAACTAATTGATATATGTTTGATTAATAATTCAAAGATTCGGATAAAGAGGAATAATATTATGTCAAATCAAAATTGTACTCTTGAAGAATTAATAAACTTTACTAGCAAAATGGATCTTTGGGAAAGCAAAATAAGACAACTTTTAATAACTGATGATCAATTTGATAGTAATAGATATTTTAAGTCAATTGAGGATTTACTTTTTGAACACAAGCTGAACATTTGTAGCATTAAATTCCCTTATCGAGAAAGTGTTTTTAATAACAATAAGCTTGAACACCCTGTTTGATAAATAGTGAGCTATTATTAATAGTAAAGTTATGACTATAGTTTTTTAGTTTATTTTTATAAATCAAATACTAATTAAAATTGGGAAATTTTTATATGAAAAAGAATGAAGTTGCCAATTCATGAATTAGAATTTCTGCCTGACTGTAAAGAACTACAGAAAATGATACGTCAGTTAAGTGCATTTTACCAGATTAGTCCGGATGAAGGAAAGTATTATGAGGAATTACGCTAACTAAATAATTAAATAGATAATGTTATGCTGAGTAGAAATACAGATTCAGCCTAGTTTTATTTAGACAATTTGGAGTAAATACTAAAAAATGAATATTGGAATAGTAAGTGGGAAAGGAGGAGCTGGAAAGACTTTAGTTGCGGTGAATTTGGCATATACAGCATCGAAAAATAGGAAAGTAACTTTATATGATCTCGATGTTGAAGAACCAAATTCGTTTCTATTCTTCAAAGGATGCACTTCGGATGCAGAAAGTGTAAAACTGATGGTCCCAAAAGTAGATGACTCAATATGTAATTCTTGTGGGATTTGTTCAAAAGTATGCGAATTTAATGCAATAATAAATTTAGATAGTCAAACACTTGTCTTCCCAGAACTGTGTCACAGTTGTTATGCTTGCCTTGAGTTATGTCCTACTAATGCGATCCATGAAGATTTTAAAGAAATTGGTAAAATTAGGTCAATCTTTTATCCAAATTTAACGCTTATAGAAGGAGAATTAAATGTAAGTGAAACTTCCGCTCCCGCATTAATAAAGGAAGTTAAGAAAAGAGTTACAAACAATACAGATATTAAAATATTTGACTCACCTCCTGGCACTTCATGTTCTGTTATTGAAGCCATAAAAGACATCGATTATGTTGTTGTGGTTTCTGAACCTACAATATTTGGTTTTCACGACTTTCAGTTGATGGTAGAAACAATTAAAACTTTGAATAAAGATTTCGGTGTTATTATTAATAAACATACCAAAGAAAATAGTACGATAGAAAAATATTGTTTAGAAAATAGGATTGAGATTATTGGGAATATACCATTGAGTTATGAAATTGCTTCAGCTTATGCACATGGGAATTTGATATGTGAGAATAATTCTGAATTACAGAATATTTTCCAAAATATTCAGGATTTTATTTTAGAAAAAGTGAACGGGATTTTGGCATGAATGAAATTGTTGTTATGAGTGGAAAAGGCGGAACTGGAAAAACATCAATATTAGCAGCTCTTGGAGCCTGCGCTGGGCAGGATGCGGTTGTAGCAGATTGCGATGTTGACGCAGCAAACATGCATCTTTTATATGATCCACAAATTATGTCATCTGAAAAATTTTGGAGTGGTAAAGCTGCCGTTATTGATTACGACAAATGCAGTAATTGTGGAAATTGCTTAAATGTCTGCCGATTTGATGCTGTTAAACTTATTTCTGATAGATACACTATTGATGAACTTAATTGTGAAGGATGCTCGCTTTGTTATCACATATGTCCTGAAAATGCAATAAGAATGGAAATTCAACAAACTGGTGATTGTTTCATTTCGAAAAGTAAATTTCAAAATTGGTTTGTTTTTGCAAAACTTGGCATAGCTCAGGAAAATTCTGGTAAACTCGTTAGTAAAGTAAAATCGGAAGCTAGAAATATTGCTGAAAGAGAAGGCACCAAATTTATTCTAATTGATGGTCCTCCTGGAATTGGCTGTCCTGCAATTTCTTCTTTATCAGGAGCAAGTGAAGTTTTAATAGTAACTGAAGCTACAAATTCCGGTAAGCATGATCTTATTAGATTAATAGAACTCATTAATCACTTCAAAATCCATGCTTCTTGTATAATTAACAAAGTAGACCTAAATCAGAAAGCGGCTAATCAAGTAGAAGAAGTTTGCTACAAAAATGATATCCGAGTAATTAGTAAAATACCATTTACACTAAGTTTTACAAAAGCTCTTGAGCAAGGTTTAACTTTAGCTGAATATGATGATAATAAATTAAAAAATGAAATAAATAATATATGGTATCAAATCAAAAATAGGGAACAATAATGAAAATTGCATTTACATCAACAGGAGATGGCTGGAAAGAGAAACTAGATATTAGATTTGGCAGGGCAAAGGGATTTTTTATTTATGACACTGAAACTAAGAATACTAAGTTTATTAATAATGCTAATAACAGTGAAACTGCACATGGTGCAGGAACATCAACAGCAAAAAATATTATTGAGGAAGAAGTTGACATACTAATAACCGGAAAAGTTGGACCAAAAGCAGAAGAGGTATTGAAAGCTGGAAAAGTTAAAATTTATAATGGAATGGGATACGGCAATTTAGAAGAAGCCTATCTGGAATTTCAGAATAATAAATTAGTAATGCAGGCATAGACAATGTCAAATTATAAACACATATTCGGTCCAGTACCATCTAGAAGATTAGGAGTTTCTTTAGGCATTGATTTGGCACCGTTTAAGATTTGCAGCATGAATTGTGTTTACTTTGAAATAGGTAGAACAAAGAAACTTACCATAAAACGTGATGAATATGTTAATTACAATGAGGTTATAACTGAAATTGATTCATATTTGAAAAGTTCACCAAACTTAGATTATATAATATTTTCTGGTGCAGGCGAACCTACATTGAATAATAGAATAGGAGATATTATTCATCATTTGAAAACAAATTATTCAAAATATAAAATTATAGAAGAATATAGCAGTAGAGGTTTGTTTTTTAAGCCAAAGATTGAAGAAGAGAATACTAATAAAGTTTACAATTAAAACAAGAGGTGAAAAGTGAGAATTGCAGTTGCAAGTGATGACGGTATTAATGTAACTGGGCATGTTGGTAAATGCCAAGGATTTTTGATTATCGATGTTGAGAATGGAGAAATCTTAAAGAAAGAAATAAGAAAAAATTCCTTCACAGATCATGCTATTGGTAATAAAGAAGAAAATAATCATGGGAATGGGCATGGAGGTGGCCATGGAAATAATGATGGACATAAAAGATTAGCAGAAGGATTAAAAGATTGTAAATATTTAATTTCTCATGGGATGGGTTGGAAACTGGTTGAGGATAT
>CAYXXW010000275.1:2947-4349 GCA_964469115.1 uncultured Melioribacteraceae bacterium | reverse complement strand
CATTCGGGCACAGGTTTATCGTAATTACATTGTTTATGATGACTGGATTCCCAGTCGAGCTTGTCTGCTGCAAGCAGGCTGGGAATGACAAACAAATCTTATTCATTATTAATTTTTTGAATTTTAAAGACTTATTCATATTTAGTGGGAGAAAATAAATCTACTCGTTTGTTAAACAAACAACATTTGATTCTAGAAAATAATTAGACTAAATTTATTCTGTAGTAACAGAATAAACTTTGATGTAGATGAAAAATTTAAAAATTCAAAACTTAATAAAATCAATCGGGCCCGGAATTTTATTTGCCGGTGCTGCAATTGGTGGGTCACATTTAATTCAGTCAACACGAGCTGGAGCCAGTTATGGATTGGAATTATTGGGACTTGTATTATTAATCAATATTCTCAAGTATCCCTTTTTCGAGTTTGGTCACAGATACACTGCAGCCACTGGTGAAAGTATAATCAGTGGTTATATGAAGCTCGGTAAATTTTCTGTAATAATATTTTTTATTTTGAATGTTGTAACGGCAGTTGTCAATGCTGCAGCTTTGACCCTAATAACTGCGGGACTATCCGCATATTTATTTGGTTTAAATTACTCGATGACTTCATTAGGGATTGTCATTTTAGTTGCCACTCTTCTGATACTTTTTCTTGGTAGGTATGCACTTTTAGATAAAATTGTAAAATCACTTATTGTAGTGCTTGCTCTTACAACTATAACAACGGTTTTGATTGCCTTTGGTGTTGATACAAATACAAATTTAGAAAATCAATTGCATCAAAAAGAACTTTGGGATGCTGCCGGAATTGCATTCTTATTGGCTCTAATGGGATGGATGCCAGCACCGATCGAAGCATCAGTTTGGCCATCTCTATGGGCACTTGAACGATCAAAACAGACGAATCATAAACCAACTATGAAAGAAGCCTTAATTGATTTTCATATCGGATATGTTGGAACAACGTTAATGGCTCTTTTCTTTGTTGGGTTAGGTGCATTTGTAATGTATGGCAGCGGAGAAACATTTTCAAATAACGGATTAATATTTTCTTCGCAGCTTGTTTCACTTTACACTAAAACAATTGGTAATTGGAGCGAGATAATAATATCAACAATAGTTTTTATAACTATGTTAAGTACAATGCTCACTGTATTTGATGCTTATCCAAGAACTTTGGCCGGCTTATTAGAAGTATTAAAAAAAGATCTAAAAAATTTAAATAAAACTATTTTTTGGGCAAGTGCTTTGATAATGGCTGTTTTTAGTATTATAATTATTCAGTTTTTTACTAGCGGACTTAAAACTCTACTCGATTTTGCTACTATACTTTCATTCTTAGCAGCACCAGTATTTGCATTTATTAATTATAAAGTTATAACCAGTGATTTTATGCC
>CAYXXW010000275.1:0-2847 GCA_964469115.1 uncultured Melioribacteraceae bacterium | reverse complement strand
TTACTTTGTTAAGATTTGGTTTCCCAATTAACTCAAAACCATCTTCAAATTCATTAATATCTAATCCAACTAACTTTAAGTTTTCACATACTGATTTTATTCTATCACTTTCTTTATGCCTAAGTTCTTTTGCATTCCTAACTACAAAATTCCCTTCTGCAAAAATTCCCGCAATTGCAAGGATTGGAATTTCATCAATAATATTCGGGATAATCTCTGCTGGAATATTTACATTAACTAAGTTAGAACTTTTTACAATTATGTCTCCCCTTTTTTCACCATTCAATGTTTTTACTTTATCAAATTCAATATCAGCGCCCATTTCTTTAAGTACAGTAAGTATTCCAATGCGTGATTGATTTAAAGAAATATTTGGTAAAATTAATTCCGAATTTGGCGAGAGCAAAGTCAACACCATAAAGAATGAAGCAGTTGAGATATCAGAAGGCACAAAATATTCACTTGGGTTTGGATATTTTCTGGTTGAAGAATAAATTTTTCTTACTCCATTTTCCTCAATAACTTTTAAGCCCAGCATTTGCTCAGTGTGGTTTCTGCTTTGCTTTGTTTCAACAACAGTGGTTTCTTCATCTAAAAATAAACCAGCAAGCAGAATACAACTTTTTATTTGAGCGCTGGCAATCGGAAGCCTGTATTCAATAGGCTTTAGTGAATCAACTGGAATTATTTCAATTGGCAATAATCCATTGGCTGAATTAATATTAGCTCCCATTTCTTCTAGCGGATCGATAATTCTTTTCATTGGTCGACTGCTTAATGAGGGATCACCAGTTAGCCTTGTCGGAAATTTTTGTGCTGCTAATATTCCTGCAATTAATCTTGTTGTTGTTCCAGAATTACCTAAGCACAAATCACTATTCGGTTTTTGTAAACCATTTATTCCCGCACCAATAACTGTAATTTTTTCATCATTAATCTCAATCTTACAACCCATTTCTTTGAATGCATTAATAGTACTAATTACATCTTCAGATTGAAGACAATTATAAATCACCGATTTTCCATCAGCCAATGCAGAAAACATCACCGATCGGTGAGATATTGATTTATCTCCAGGTAAATTAAGTGTGCCTTTTACTTGTCTAACTTTGTTAAAACTCTGAATCATCTATCGCACCAATCATTAATTAACCCTTCAAGTTCATTAGCCGGCAGTTCACTTTTTTCATATAGACCTTTTAACGCACGCTGCCTTTGTGCTTCGTACAAAATTACAGCTGTAGCTACAGAAACATTTAGACTTTGTATCATTCCTCTCATAGGGATACAAATATGCTTATCGCAGGCTTTAATCATTTCATCAGATAATCCACGATTTTCATTCCCCATAACAATTGCAACTTTTTCTGTCATGTCCAAATTATAAATATTTTCAGTATCTTCAGCCAAGATAGTTCCGTAAATTTTAAATCCTTCTTTCTTTAAATTTTTAATACACTCTTCTGTTGTTTCAAACTTTCTTTGTTCAACCCACTTTGAAGACGATGCGGAGGAGACCTTGCTTATTTTTGGAAACTTTTCAATTGTATAGAGTAAATCAACTTGAGATACACCAACTGCATCACAAGTTCTAAATATTGCACTAACATTGTGGGGATCATGAATATTTTCTAATACAACTCTTAGAGAAAACTGTCTAGCAGTTGCCACCCGTTCAATTTTTCTTAATCTTTTTTCTGTTTTGAACTTTTTCACGGAAGGTCTTTACTAAAAACTAATTTGTAGATTGTTTTTGTTTTGGTTCCTCTGGCTTTATCAACCTTAATTTCAATGTCCTTGTCTAATCCATTATAAAATCTTAGTAACTCCAAAGATTTTTCAATAGCTTCATCTTCTTTATGTGCCCAACATTCACAGCCTTTTATTGAAGGTATTTCTGCGGTTACGCCGTCATCTGTTTTTGTAGTAAGCAAATCTAAAACCATTAGTAACCGGATCCGCCTTTTCCACCAGTCACAATCTTAACACTTGCGCTTGCACCAATTCTGTCAGCTCCGCTCTTGATCATAGTTTCAGCATCTTCTAAAGATCTTACTCCGCCAGAAGCTTTAACTCCCACTGAACTTCCAACTACATATCTCATTAATGCAATATCACCGGCAGTTGCACCTCCTTTGCTAAATCCCGTGGAAGTTTTTACAAAATCAGCTTTAGCCTCTTTACTTATTAGACAGGCTTTAACTTTTTCTTCATCAGTTAATAATGCAGTTTCAATTATTACTTTTGCAACAGCATTTTTTCTTTTTGCAGCTAACACAACTTGATTTATGTCATTAAAAACATAGTTATAATCACCAGCCTTTAATTTACCAATATTTATTACCATATCAATTTCTTGAGCACCTTCATTAAGAACTTCTTCTGCTTCGGACCTCTTAGTCGCCGTAGTTGTTGCTCCTAATGGAAATCCGATTACAGTACATACTTTTACTTGAGTACCTTTTAACAGTTTACTGCAAAGAGGGACAAAACTCGGGTTAATACAGACCGAAGCAAAATTATATTGCTTTGCTTCCTCACATAAAGTAGTAATTTCTTCGGGTGTTGCTTCAGGTTTAAGCATTGTATGGTCAATCATTCTTGCAAGTGAAATATCCTGAAGCTCTTCACCAATTCCTTTTCCTGCAGAAATTCTTGCAGCGCCATTATTTACAATCTTCTTTACTGCAATTGGCTGATCTACTACATTTCTTTCCCAACCTTTGCAAGTATCTCCGACACAATAAAAATCGTGGAGTGCTTTTTCTGTAAATACTTGCTTAACTATTCTATCTACGTTTACATTTTTCATTGATTTCAACTTTTATAAATTTTCAATATTATTAA